>CBFGOS010000013.1:0-19096 GCA_965650425.1 uncultured Lysobacter sp.
GAGCGCGTGTTGTAGCTGCTCTCGGCATAGCGGTAGGCCGGCTCATAATCGTCCCACGCCATGTCCTTACGGTAGTACGGCGTGTTGTTGTAGGTCTTCTGGAAATGCTCGGTGTAGGTGTTGTGCTTCATCGGGTCATACTCCTTTTGCAACTTCGTCCGTAACCGGACAGGGGCGCTGCCGCTGGGACAACCCAGTCGCGGCGACGCATTCCAAGTTACGCAGCTGAACGAAAAGAGCAGGTGATATGAATGCGCAGCGCCTCGCGACCCTGCGTTAACGATTGCCGCGATTCATCTGCATGAATGCTTCTTCGCGCGGACGCATGCGCTGTTCACAGCACGCGATGCGCACCCTTCAGGTTGCGCGCCTCGACAAAAGCTCCAATGTTCCTGGATCGGGGTCCCCACCGAAGAACTGGCCCAACGCCTGCGCGAACTCCGGGACCTCCGGCGCCACCCGCATGAACAGGGTTAGGCACGAACGGAACTTCATCGCGTCGACCGGCCCGAGTATCTGCTCGGCTTCGGGCTCGCGGTGACCCAGCATCACGCGCACGCATTCAAGCAACCGCGGGCCCAGCACTGGATGCGCCAAATACGCCAGCGCCTCCTCTGCACCCGCCAGGCCGTAGCGGTCAGCGATTGCACTACGTCCAAGACCGCGCAGCTGCGGCAACACGAACCACATCCAGTGCGACTGCTTGCGACCGCTGCGCAGCTCGTCTAAAGCGTCTGCATACGTGTCCTGCTGCGCATCTACGAAGCGTTGGAGGTTCGATATCGCGCCCATGCTTCACTTCCTGCCATGTCGGTGGGGTGCCAGCGCCCAATGTGGATCCTGCTCTGGCAGGCCATGGCGCAGCCAGTGCCGCGTGGCCGTGACGGCGCGTTCGATCAACTGACTGCACTTCGTGAAGTCGTACGCGTGGATACCCAGTGGGCACAACGGCGGCACCACCACCAGCGTGCAACGCGTCGCGTACCGGTCGATGTCCGCCAGCAACTGCCGCATCGTCAACAGGTTCAGCGCGTGCAGGGCAATGGCCAGCGCGCCGCGCGGCGGCGACTCCAGCGCACACGACGTGCCGGTGGGTAACACCACCACGCGGGTGGCCCCCAGCTCGACCGCCACCGCGAGCGGCGTGCTGATCGCGATGCCTCCGTCGATCAGCGGGCGCTCGCCAATGGTCACGGGCGG
Source organism: uncultured Lysobacter sp. (assembly GCA_965650425.1). Classification (GTDB taxonomy): domain Bacteria; phylum Pseudomonadota; class Gammaproteobacteria; order Xanthomonadales; family Xanthomonadaceae; genus Aerolutibacter. The sequence goes on from CBFGOS010000013.1 coordinate 1,201, forward strand.
GAACACGGCGGGCACTGCCGCACTCGCCAGCAGCGCCTCCACAGCGTCGCCCTGCGATAACGTCACCTCGGTGCCGTCCAGTGCGTCGGTTGCGATCACATGGCACGGCAACGCGGCCTGTTCCAGTCGCCGGTACGGCAGTTCCGCTTCGATCAGCGCACGCAGCGCAGACGGCACGGCGAGATGGTCACGGCGCCCCAGCAGACAAGCCAGCGCACGCAGGTAGGCGAACGGGAACACGTCCTCGCGGCGCACGCCGGACCACAGCCGCTCCAGCCGCGCGATGCCCTCGGCGTCAGGCGCGGCCGCAAAGTACGCGGCGTTGATCGCCCCCACCGACGCCCCCACCACCAGGTCGGGCACGATGCCCGCGCCGTGCAGCGCCTTCAGCATGCCCACCTGCACCGCGCCGAGGCTGCCGCCACCGGTCAGGACAAAGGCGGTCTTCGCTGGCACGGCTGCGTGCATGTCATCCGTCCATCCCGCGTAGTTAGGCCCGCTCGCCCGCAGCGCGCACCGCGGCCTCGCGCAGCTCCGCTTCCAATGCGAGGTTCTCCACGTCGCGCCCCACGGACGCGGCAGCCACCAGCTCGCCCCCGCGCAGGTAGCGTGCGGTGAAGTCGCGACTCGCCGGCTTGCCGTCAACCTGCACCTCGTCCCAATCGGTGGCATGGCCGACAAAACGCAGTTCCACGCCGTAGTGGTGGGTCCAAAAGAACGGCACATCAGCGAACGGTTCGTCGGCGCCCATCAGGTTTTCGGCCGCGGCCTGCCCCTGCCGCTGCGCGTGCACCCAGTGCTCCACGCGGATCAGGTCGTCGCGATAGGGATAGCGCGCCACGTCGCCGGCGGCGTAATGGTGTGCAATTGAGGTTTCCAGTCGGTGGTCGACGAGCACGCCGCCCTGCACCGCCATGCCAGCGGCCTCGGCCAACTGGGTGCGCGGCACGACGCCCGCACCGACGATCAGCACATCGGCAGGCACCTGCTCGCCATTGCCCAACGTCAACGTGCGTCCGTCGTAGCCGGTCGCGTTGGCCTGCAGATGGAACACCACGCCCTGCTCGCGGTGCAGCCCGGTCACGAAGCCGCCCACTTCGTCGCCCAGCGCACGCGCCATCGGCATCGCTTCGGGCGCCACCACGTGTACGGCCAGCCCGCGCGCGCGCAGTGCGGCGGCGGCCTCCATGCCGATGAAGCCCGCACCGAGCAACGCCACCGAGCGCGCGCCCTCGCTGGCGGCAATGATGGCGCGCGCGTCGGCCAGCGAACGCAACACGAACACGTTGGGCCGGTCGAAGCCGGGCAACGGCAAGCGACGCGGCTCCGCGCCGGTGGCCAGCAGCAGCGCGTCGTAGCCGGTGCGCGCGCCGTCGGTGGTCAGCACCTCACGCGCGTCCGCGTCGATGGCGCCCACCGTGCACGCCAGGCGTAGGTCGATGCCGTGGTCGGCGTAGTACTGCGCGTCCTGCAGCGGAATCCAGTCCTCCGGCGCGGTGCCGGCCAAGTAGTCCTTGGACAGGTTGGGCCGGTCGTACGGCGCCGCGTGGTCGTCGCTGAACATGACCAGGTCGCCGTCGAAGCCGTGTTCGTGCAATCGCAATGCCGCCGCGTACCCGGCCGCGCCACCGCCGACAATCGCGATACGCCTGGGCAAGGAACGCTGCGCCGCGCCCCTCGTTGCGGCGTGCACGGTCGCCGCGACCACCACTTCCTGCTGACCGCGCACGAACACTGTGTCGCCCACCACCTCCACCCGGAACACCGGCAATCGGGCGAAGGCCGGTGCATGCAACGCCGCACCCGTGCGCAGGCTGAAGCACGCGTGGTGCCACGGGCAGCGCACCTCGCCGTCGGAGATTCGGCCCTCGGCGAGCGGCGCCCCGTAATGCGTGCAGCGGCCGCCGACGGCGTGTAGGCCGTCCTCCAGCCGGACCAGCAACACAGGCTCGCCAGCGACGTGTCCGGCCAACGCGCCCGTGGCGGGAATGTCCGACAGGGGCACCCCCAAGGTCAGGTCGGGGCCCGGCGGTGGGGCATCGGTCTGGGACATGGCATGACTCCTTGCTCACGGACGTCGGGGGGTACGGTAGTCCAGACGCGAACTGCACGGCGTGGCCGCGTTTCCGGGCTCCATGGATTGGATGCACCCGTGGCGCCCAGGTTCCCGCCAGCCGGCCAGCGCCCGCGGGAACCTCACCCGCCCTACCGCGTCTACCGGAATATCCTTGCCAGTGAGGTCACGCCGCCATGCTCGACGCCCGCCTGCATTCCGTCGATTCCGCTGTCACCGCGCCGGGTGCGGCGGCGGACGATCCGCGTCCCAGCCGCCGGGAAGCCGAGGCCGCGGTGCGCACCCTGATCCGCTGGGCCGGCGACCGCCCCGGCCGCGAAGGCCTGCTCGATACCCCCGCCCGCGTGGTCCGCGCCTATGAGCAATGGTTCGGCGGCTATGCGCTCGACCCGGAAGCGATCCTGGGCCGCAGCTTTGACCGCGCCGGCTACGACGACCTCGTGCTGCTGCGCGACATCCCGGTGCGCTCGGTCTGCGAGCACCACATGGCCGCGATCCACGGCGTCGCCCACGTCGCCTACTTGCCCGGCGAGCGCGTGGTCGGCATCTCCAAGCTGGCCCGGCTGGTGGACGCCTACGCCCGCCGCCTGCAGATCCAGGAAAGGCTGACCGCGGAGATCGCCGACACCCTGCAGCGCGTGTTGCAGCCGCGCGGGGTGGCCGTGGTCGTGCAGGCCACCCACGACTGCATCGCCTCGCGTGGGGTGGGCATGCACGGGGTGGCGATGGTTACCCGGCGCCTGCTCGGTCGGTTCGAGCAGGAGCCCTACCGCACCGACGTCCTCGCCGCGCTGGCGGTGTGAGCTGCAACCCCGAACCGGGAACCCCGGGACCGCCCCCGCGCCCAATGCACACAAGAGGCCCCACCATGCACCCGTCCGACTCCCCGCTCGCCCTCGACTACACCGCGCTGGACGACACCGCACTGGCCCGCTGCGTGCAGGCCGGCGACCGCGAGGCCTTCCGCCAGATCATGCGCCGCTGCAACCAGCGCCTGTTCCGCGTGGCGCGCAGCGTGGTGCATGACGATGCCGAAGCCGAGGACGTGGTCCAGGCCGCCTACGTCAATGCCTACGAGAAGATCGCCACGTTCCGGGGCGACGCCTCGCTGGCCACGTGGTTGACGCGCGTGGTGCTCAACGAAGCGCATGGCCGCCTGCGCCAGCGGCGCCCCACGATGGACATCGAGACGATGGACAAGGCCCTCCACGACGACAGCCGCGTCATCCCGTTCCCCGGGCGCACCGGCGGTGACGACCCGGTCATCGCCGCTGCCCGCGCGGAAGTGCGCCGGCTGCTGGAGCGCGCCATCGACGCCCTGCCCGAACCGTTCCGGCTGGTGTACGTGATGCGCGAGATCGAGGAATGCACGGTGGAGGAAACCGCCGCCAGCCTCGGCCTGCGCGCGGAAACGGTGAAAACACGCCTGCACCGCGCCCGCCGGCTGTTGCGCGCCGCGCTCCACGACTCCCTGGCGGCGACAGTGGCCGGCGCGTTCCCGTTCCTCGGCGCGCGCTGCGACCGCATGACCGAGGCGGTGTTGCAGCGCCTGCGCTGAGCGTTCCGCCGGCGCACCGCACCGATCTGCGCGCGGCATGCCATCGGCGCGCGCGCTGGGTGACACTGGCCGCCCCGATCCCGGCGTGGCGCCCATGGATGCCCTCCTCCACCTGATCCAGCACTACGGCCTATGGGTCGTGTTCATCGCCGTCCTGCTGGACCAGGGTGGCCTGCCGGTGCCCGCGTTCCCGCCGATCATCGTGGCCAGCGCAATGGCGGTGGAGACGCAGCAACCGCTGTGGCCCATCGTGCTGGTGGCCGCGCTGGCCGCGTTGCTGGCCGATAGCCTGTGGTACGCCGGCGGGCGCCGCTTCGGCGCACACCTGGTGCGAATGATGTGCCGCATGTCGCTGTCGCCGGACTCGTGCGTGGCCAGCACCCGCGACACCTACGCGCGCTGGGGTGCGCCGTCGCTGGTCGTCGCCAAGTTCATCCCCGGCTTCGCCGCGCTGGCAACCACCTTGGCGGGACAGACGCGCACCGGGCTGGCGCGCTTCGCGCTGTACGACGGGCTCGGCACCGCGCTGTGGGCGCTGGTGGCGGTAGGCACCGGCGCGCTGTTCCACGACGCGGTGAACGACGTGCTGGCGCAACTGGAATCGCTGGGCCACGTCGGGGTACTGGTGCTGCTAACGGCCACCGTGCTGTTCATTGCCTACAAGGCGTGGAAGCGCCAGCGCTTCATCCGCCTGATCCGCATGGCGCGCATTTCGGTGCCGGAGTTGCAGCAGTTGTTCGACGACGGCGCCACGCCGCTGGTGCTAGACGTGCGCCCCAGCGCGCAACGCCAGGCATCGGGCTGGATCCCGGGCGCGGTGTTGGCCACGCATGTCGGTGAACTGGACATGGAACCGCAGCACGAAGTGATCGTGTACTGCGATTGTCCCAACGAGGCGTCCGCGGCCAAGTTGGCCGGCGAGCTGAAACAACGTGGGTTCAAGCGCGTGAGGCCGTTGGCCGGCGGCTTCGAAGCGTGGCACGCGCATGGCATGCCGGTGCAACGCACGGCGGGTTAACCCGCGGCTCGCCCGCGTGGGTGGCAAGCGGCGCGGCCTGTCCGCGGCGGGTACCGGTGGCCGTTGGCCTTAGTCGCCGGGCGCGCCTGCCCCCCACCCACGCGAGGATTCCCTGATGAACAAGCATCCGCTGCTGCTGGCGGCCACGGTCGTTGCCGGCGCGTTCTGCGCCACCCCCGCCATCGCCGGCGAAGGCGACCGGATGAACTCGGTGGTCAACGAACTGCGGCACGCCACCGCCGCATTCCATTCGCTGGATGCGGCCGGCGCTGCCGGCTGGGACACCGCCATTACGGGCTGCATCGCGCACCCCGACCCGGCCGTTGGTGGCATGGGCGTCCACTACGCCAACGAGGCGCTGCTGGCCGATGGCACGGTGGACGCGGCCACGCCCGAGGTGCTGGTGTACGCGCCCAAACCGAACGGCGGCCTGCAACTGGTGGCGGTGGAGTACATCGTGTTCACCGAGTTGAACCCGGTGCCGCCGCAGCTGTTCGGCCAGACCTTCCACCTCAACCCCAACATCAACGCGTGGGTGCTGCATGCATGGGTGTGGCGGCACAACCCGGCGGGGTTGTTTGCCGACTTCAATCCCAAGGTGACATGCCCGTAACCGCAGCTCGCGCCCCTTCCGGTAGCCGAGGGCGTGCGGTCAACGCAGCACGTAGCTGGCCAGCACGCTCTGCACGTCGTAAATGCTCAGGTGCTTGTTGAACTGCTTCTGGATGGGAGCGGCAGTGCTGCTGACCCAGATCTTGAGTTCGGCGTCGAGATCGAAGGTGCCGCCGGTCTCGATGCTGAAGTGGGTGATGCTGCGGTACGGAATGGAGTGGTACTCGGTCTTGCTGCCGGTGATCCCTTCCTTGCCCACCATGACGAAGCGCTTGTCGGTGAATACGAAGTAGTCGCGGATCAGCTTGTAGGCGTGTTCGACCTTCTCGCCGGGGGCGAGGATGCGCGCGAATTCTTCCTGGATCTTGGCGGGGTCGATCTTGGAGGCGTTGCCGAGGAGGCCGTCGAGAAGTCCCATGCGTCTGTTTCCTATTGGATCCTGGTGGTGATCAGGCGCGATTTGCGCCAACCGGTTGCGGCCGCGGGTGCCATGAACCACATGGGTACATGTCTACGCAGCGCTCGCGGCATGCCAGAACGAAATGTCGGGCGACCCAGCCAAGAACGCGCCGGCCTTCTGGATGAAGGACTGGATATGCGGTTGCTGCATATGCGGGCCGAGGAAGATTTCCTGGCTTGGCCATCGCTCAACCAGCGTAAAGCGAGCAGCATCACTGGCGCTTTGGAGCAAAGTGATGCCAGCACACTCCGGTTCGGATGAAAGAACCGTGGCAACCAACGTGGAGAGTGCTTGTTTGGCGACCTCCGATTGCCCGGGAAGTGCGGTGTAGCTGACAAATACAATGATCTCGCTCATAACCCCCTCCGAAACGAACAACTGCCTGAAAATGGGTCATCGTGGGTGTCACGGCACGCCGTAGCACCCTCCCGTGAATTCGCAATGCCCGCGTCAGGTGCCATCATCGGCCATGGTGGCCTTGATCCAGTCGATGTAGTGCGCCAGACGCACGCCGCGGTTGACCTGCCCGTACTTGCCCGGCCGCAACACCAGCTTCTTGTCGCTGGAGTCCTTCCATGAGGTCAGCCCGACAACCTGGCGCGCACTACCCTCGCCGACCAGCAACGGACCTCCGCTGTCGCCATTGCCTGCCGAGCCCTCCAGCGGCAGGGCGTCGGCGCCTTGGCGGAACACGTAAGTCAGCCATCGCCCTTCCGCGGCGGTCACGGTGCTGAAGGCACGACGCAAGTCGGTGCGGTTGGGGCCATGCGGGCTGTGGCCCTGCACACCCGTTCCGGTCGCGCCCTTGCCGATGATCTCGATGCGCTTACCGGCCGCAGGGCCCAGGTAGATGCCTGCAGGCGCGACATCGGTGACGGGCTCGGCCAGCATGACCAGTGCAATGTCGTCCGAAACGGCCAGGGCTTCGATAACGGAGGTGGCGTCGCCGGACTTCAGCGCAGCGTCGATGATGTCCTGCGGAAGCTTCCTGTAACCCGCATGCAGGATGACCTTCTCCACCGCGCGTGGCGTGCCGCCAACCACCACCACCTCCATCCCGGGCTGCCACGCCACGGCATGGGCGGCGGTGACCACCCAACGCGGGGCGATCAGGACGCCGTGGCCCTCTACGGGAAGATCCACGAGCGGGGGGAACGCCGTCGCTGCCATGCGGTAACGCGTATCGCTGACACCATCGCGGATGACCACCGCACTGGCGCTGCCAGCGATTGCGAGGGAGAGTAGAAGTGCGAGTCCTTTCATGCCTGTGTCCCTTGGGGGCGGGCGCCCGGGTTGAGCCACATCGTAAAGCGGATGCGGCGGGGCTTGTGGTCAGGTCGATGACTGGAGGCGGGCGCGGGCGACGCCCCGCGGCGCGCCATCAGCGCGGTCGCGACCCTCAACAAAGGCATCCGACCGGCGTCCTGCGCCGGTGCATTCCCCCGCTATCGCTGGATGCGCAGATACCGGCCCTTCGTGGGCGGCTGCGCACACCAGTGGCAACGTCAACGGCAGAACTGGCGTGATGCCGCGGGGTTGAATCCCCGGCCCTCGCGTAGGCCGCGCCTTCCGCCAGTGTCCTGACGCCGGGCATGAAACAATAAGCCGCAGCGATGCGGCTTTTTGTTTGGCACTTCTGGGCCGATGCATGGCCGGCGACGGCCCGCGCGTGGGTACCGCCGAAGAAAGCGCCAGGAACCGCCCTGCCTGCCCTACACGGGGCGCTCGACACCCCACGAGTGGCGAAAAAAGCGCCACCTTTGCCGCTTTTCCCGTGGCGCGCCGGCCGGCTGACGTCTCGCCGGCAACCGGGGCCTGCCACTCGGGCGGTCGCACCTCCACCGCGTCTCCACGCGGCACGGGGGATGGTGGTGCCTCCTCCTCACGACGGTAGCGCCATGACCACGCCCGCCCCGCAAAACCCAAACACCACCAAGCCTGCTGACGACCCGGATGCGCACTGGCGCGAATCCCTGGCACAGGCCCCGTACTACAAAGCCGGATACAGCTTCGACGATTACGCACCCGCCTACCGCGCGGGGCGTGAGGCGCGGGGCAAGGCCGGTGGCAAGAGCTGGGCGGAGGCCGAAAATGCGCTTCGCGCCGACTGGGAACGCCTTAAGGGCGGGTCACGTCTGACGTGGGAGGAAGCGTCGGCCGCGTGTCAGGCCGCGTGGTATCACGAGACGCAGGCGTCTCCGCCGCCTTCGGCCACCTGAGCTGCAACGTCTCCGGCCAGGTGTGAACGGACGCGTGCTTGTCGCGCTCCCACCGCGCACGGGATTGTTCCCGCTTGTGCTCCCAGCGCAGGGCATCGCGCTGTGCGGCGGCGTCGTTGGGCATTGGATGGATGTGGGCCATGGTGCACCTGGACATTTGGCAACGTTCAGACACTAGGCACCCCTGCGTAATGCCCCGGTGATGACGTCCGCTTTCAGAACGGCATCACCAGGCCCACCTCGCCCGACCGCATGGGGAGCAGCCCTCCGCGCGCATCCCGGTAGTGGGCGTACCACCACCAATGCGTACCGCCCTGCCCCGCCAGGCGCAGGGTCAGCAGGGTCTGGTCGCTATCGACTGGTCCGTGTCCCAACGCAAAGGGGGCCTGCGCGATCCCGGCAAATGTCGCCTGCACGGCGCTGGCACTCGCGTCCAGCCCCAGGCGGCGATGTCCGCTGAAATCGAGCTGCCAGTTGCCGCCGGCACGCCCGTGCCATTGCCGCTGGTAGCGCACACCCAGGTCCGCGTACGTGCGCCACTGCCAAGCATCGTTAACGGCCAGTTCGAAGCCCGTGTCGCCCAACTCGGCAAAGGCATTGGTGTGGATGCGGTCGTGCGCCAGCGCGGCAAAGGGGGTCAGGACACCGTCTCCCCACGGCCAGGTACGCCCGCTTTCCGCGCGGATGTGGAGTGTCTGTGCCTGGCGCCGCGAATGCGCTTGGTGGAGGCGGCCATCGGCGACATCCAAGGGACGGTCCACGGTGATGCGAGTTTGCCTGTGGCTTGCGGTAATGGCGGTATACGCCGGCCCCTGGTCACGCAGCAGGGCGACCTCCAACGGCACGGTTTCAACCCATGCTCGGCCGCCGCCGCGAGTGAATTGCAGTTGGCCCAGTGTCTCCCCTAGGGCCGTGCCCAATACCCACCCCGAGGCGACGCGCGCATCGTGCCCGGCCAACCAGCCGGAAGCGTTGTATTGACTGCCTGCTGCGACCGACGTACGCAGAGGCTCGCCACGGGCGACGTGGCCGGACCAGGCCCCGGCAGGGTGCCCGTGTTGAAGGGCGTCCAGCCGCGCCCGCATGAGCGGTGAGGGCCCTGCCTCCTCCAACAGCACGTCGTCGGTGAGCGCGTGCGCCTGTCCCGACAGACTGTCGAGCATGGAGACGGCTTGGTCCACCCCGCGTATGCGTTGAATTGCCGACGCCGATGCAAAGAACTGCTGCAGTGCAAGAGGCAGGGTGTCGCGCGACGCGCTGGCAAGGCGATCCGCCACATCGAACGCCCCATCGATCCGGGCGGCCGTCGCCAGCCGCACGGGATCGGCCTCGCCCTGCGCCTGCATGGCGACGGCGACGGGCACGCGGGTCACATCAAAGACCACGCTACCCGGGAAATACACCAACTGTCCGTCAAGGAACAGGCCCGGTGATGTCCATCGATCGAACCGCCCGTTCAAACCCAGCTCGGTGAAAAGGACAACCTCACGATACGGGGCGGTGCCGATGTAGCTCCCGCCTGGATCGACGTAGAACTCCAGCGTGCCACCCTCCAGCGTTGCGATGCCGTCGACGGTCACCAGCCAAGGCTGTCCCGTACCCAGTTGCACGCGCAGGGTCGCGTCTCTTGTCTGCGAATAGTGGCCGCGAATCTGGACGTAGGAGCAATAGTCCCAGGCGCCGCATCCGGCGGCGGTGAACGTGCCCTCGTTGCGAATGCTGCCCACGACGGTTACGTAGGCCGCCAACTCCGCGCCGGGCCGGATGAAGACGTTCGCCTGCAGGTCCCCCATCGCATGTAAGGAGCCAGCGTTGATGAATGCGCCCGCATCGAACCGGTTGTACTCCAGCAGGTTCAGCCGACCCGCTCCCTCCTTGGTAAGCGATCCCATGGTCCGGGCGTTCCGGAGCTCCACCGTGCCTTCCGTGTTGACCACGACATCGCCGGTCAATGTGTAGTCAGGTGGAGGCGGCGGAGGCGGAGGCGGTGGTGGCGGCGGCGTCGTGGGCGGCGGTGGCGGGGCGACCAGCAGCTCCTCGCCACCCCCGCCACCACAGCCGCCAAGCGCGACCAGCGTCGACATCGAAAAACCAAGAATGACGCGCGCGAAAAAGGCATGCCGCACTTGGCGTCCAGCGCGGACTGGGATCCTGGCCATCAGATGCCTCCTGACGTCGGAACGCCCCTGCACTGGAGCCAACGTCAATGGCACGGGCGCCCTACCCGACCCGGATGGGGGAGGCTGGCGAGAAGGGTAAGTGCGAGGGGCCGCGGATGCCGCGGCCGCAACTGCGACGCGCTTACACCTTCTTCAAGTAGCACGCCTTCAGCATGAAGTTGCCGGCATCCATGCGGCAGTCCACCTCGTGGTCGCCACTGCCCACCAGGCGGATGCTCTTGACCTTGGTGCCCTGCTTCAACGTGATTGAGGAGCCTTTCACCTTGAGGTCCTTGATCAGCACCACCGCATCGCCATCTGCCAGCACGGCGCCATTGGCGTCCCGCACCACGGCATCATCCTCGCCGGCCGCATCGGCCTGGGCCGCCATGGGCCATTCGTGGCCACAATCCGCGCAGACATAGTTGTCGCCATCCGGATAGGTGTTCTCCATGGCGCACTGCGGGCATGGGGGAAGGGTGGGCATGGACCGCTCCGGGCAGGATGTGGGGGTCGGCAGTATAGGCCGTGGCCATCCCCGGGCAGAATGGAAACCCCGGCCACACGGAGTGCCCGACGCCCATGCCCCATGACCTCCCGCTCCCCGCGCTGCTTGCCGCGATGGTGTGTGCCCTCGCGACGCTGGGCCTGCTCTGGGCCGAGTGGCGCGGAGCCCGGACGGCACGCGCGCTGGGCAAGACCGCGGCGAGCACGGCGTTCATTGCCGTTGCCGTCGCAGCCCAGGCATTGGCCACGCCCTATGGCCGGGTCATCCTGTTGGCGTTGGTGTTGAGCTGGGTCGGTGACGTGCTGCTGCTTGCGCGGCGGGGCGCGGTGTTCCTCGGCGGCATCGCGGCCTTCCTTCTCGCCCATGCGGCGTACGCGTGGGCGTTCTCGCTGGGTCCAGTGTCGGGCAACGCAGCATTGGCGGGCGCCGCGTTGATGGCTGTCGTCGGGGCGCTAGTCCTGCACGCGCTCTGGCCTCGACTCCAGCCGCTGTATCGGGTGGCCGTACCGGCCTACGTGCTGGCCATCGGCGTGATGTGCGCGCTGGCGATGGGTGCCGGCGCTGCAGGTGGCGCGTGGTGGCTCCCGCTGGCGGCGTTGGCCTTCGCCGCGTCGGACATCTCGGTGGCGCGCGACCGCTTCGTCGGCCACGCGTTCGCCAACAAGCTGTGGGGTTTGCCGCTGTATTACGCGGCCCAGGTCGTGCTGGCGGCGTCGGTGGCGTGGCCGCCGTAAGGCATTGCCAGCGCGCGGAATGATCCAGTTGATCACCGCCACGTCCGCGTATACCTGCGGATACATGTACAGGATCGCCCTGGTTTCCTGAAGGTGGGACCAGCGACCCCGGCCTCACGCCCCCGCTACGCGGCACGCTTCACGCTTTTCAGCGACTTTGACCACACGCGACGCCGCCATGCCGGAAACCATCTACGACGCACTGCACGAAAGCCATGAGATCCAGCGCTCGCTGTGCCGCCGCCTGCTGCGCAGCAAGCCGCATACGGCTGCCCGGCAGGCGATCTTCACCGAGTTGCGGATCGAGCTTGCCGCGCATGCCGCCGCCGAGGAGCGCTTCCTCTACGCCCCCATCCTGATGGACGACCTGGGCCTGTCGCCGTCGCGCCACGCCTTGCATGAGCACCACGAGATCGACGAGATCGTGGAGGAAATGCGCCGTCATGACCCATCCGATCGGGGGTGGATGGCGCGCGCCAAGTCCCTCTCGCACGAGGTGCACCACCACCTGCGCGAGGAGGAAAAGAAATTCTTCCAGCTCTCCGGCAAGGTGCTGACGGCGACACAGAAGCAGAAGCTGGCCAAGGGATATCGCCGTGATTACGCGCGAATGCTGGCTAAGCTTCGGGCCGAGTAGCCGCGCCATCGAGGGCGTACAATCCCGGCCCCGCCGACGCAGACGCGCCCCAACCGGAGCCACCCCATGACGCCACAGACCAAGGGACTGGGCATGACCGCCGCCACCGCATTGGTGGTGGGCAGCATGATCGGCTCTGGCGCATTCCTGCTGCCGGCCACGCTCGCCCCCTATGGTGCGGCCAGCCTGCTGGGCTGGGGGATTACGCTGGGTGGCGCGTTGTTGCTCGCGTTGACCTTCGCGCGGCTCGCGATGCGGTGGCCCGAGACGGGCGGTCCCTACGTGTACGCCCGCAACGCATTCGGACCGCTTGCCGGCTTCGTCGTCGCGTGGAGTTATTGGGTCTCGATGTGGTGCGCCACCGCGGCGATCGCCGTGGCGTTTGCCGGCAGTGTGGGCGCTGTGTTCCCCGCCGCCACCGCGACACCGGTTCGCGGCGCGCTGTGCGCGCTCGGCGCGTTATGGCTGGTCACCGGCATCAACCTGCTCGGTGTGCGTGAGGCCGGCCGCATGCAGGTGCTCACCACCGTGCTCAAACTGCTGCCGCTGGCCCTGTTCGGGCTCGTGGCGCTGTGGTGGGTGGATGCCGGCAATTACACGCCGTTCAACCCCAGCGAAGCGCCCCTTCCCGCCGTAGCCAACGCCACGGTGGCACTTACGCTTTGGGCCTTCATCGGCCTGGAAGCCAGCACTGTGCCCGCTGGGCGCATCGACAACCCGCGCCAGGTGATCCCCCGTTCCACCGTGCTGGGCACCTTGATTGCGGGCGTCGCGACCATCCTGGGATGCACCGTGGTGCTGGGTGTCCTGCCTGCGGAAGAAGCCGCGCACTCGGCGGCCCCGATGGCCGACGCCGCCAGTGCACTTTGGGGCCCAGCGGCTGGCGTCGGTTTGGCCCTGGTGATGGCGGTCTCCTGCTTGGGCGCCCTCAACGGTTGGGTGCTGCTCTCCGCACAGCTGCCAATGGCGCCTGCGCGCGACGGGCTGTTCCCGGCGGCGTTCGCCCGCGAGGACGCGCGTGGCACGCCGGCCTTCGGCCTACTGCTGAGCACGGGTCTGGCCACCGCGCTGGTCGTAAGCAACTACAGCGGCTCATTGGTGCAGCTGTTTACCTTCTCCGCCCTGCTCTCGACGGCCGCCACCCTGGTGCCCTACGTGGCCAGCAGTGCGGCGTGGCTGTGGCGCGGCACCGGCGGGGCCAGTCGCGCGATGGCGGCCCTTGCCCTGTCATACAGCCTGTATGCACTGATGGGAATTGGCGGCGAGGCCCTGGCATGGGGCGCCGCCTTGGCCGGCGCCGGCCTCCTCCTGTACGCCTGGCGGCGCTGGCGAGGGGCCGCCTGACCGGCAAGGCCGCCAAGGCAGACGGATCGTCCCCCCACCGCGACCGTCCGTCGGCTGCCCGCCTTTGCTGCCCCATTCATGTTTGCAACGACTTCGTGACGCAGGCCACGCTTTGCATCGCTGTCCATCGAGGAGCCACGCCGTGCCGTACTCCCTGAATGCGCTCGACTGCACCAGCCTGTTGGCCGAAATGGATGACATGGCGGCCCGTTGGTCCAACAACGCCAGGTTGTCACTCAGCGAGGACGAACTCGCGCGCTATGCCGCACTGAAGGAAGCACTGCGTGAGCAGGGGCGTTATGACTGCCGCATCGTGCGAGCGCCGCATGCGGGAGGCCAGTACACGGTCGAATTCCAGGCCCTGTGACCGCAGCGACGCCAATCGCTGCGGCACCGGTTATTCCACGGGCGCCGCCATCACCAGGCGTTCCACCGGATACCCGAGGGCCGCCGCACGCGACGTGATGCTCTCGAACGTGGCGCGCGCCATGCGTGGCTCGCGCGACAGGATCCACAGGTACTTCCGCGAAGGGCCACCCACGACGGCCCAGCGGTACTCGGGGTCCAGGTCGATCACCCAGTAATCGGCCCAGACCATCGGCAGCCACGACAGCCACTGGGGTGCAAACCGCACTTCCAACGCACCGGGCTGACCCGGCACCGGGCGGGCCACGCCCACCGACTCATCCATCGTGCCATTGCGCGTCGCGCATGCATTGCGCACCTCAACGGTGCCGTCGGCCTTGCGCGTGTAAGTTGCGGTGATCCGGTCAACGCAATGCCGCTGGAAGAACATCGGCAGGTGGGCGATCTCGTGCCAGGTACCGCTGTATCGCTGCAGGTCCAACTGCGGGACAGGCCGATTGGCCTCCGCCGACTGTGCGTGGACCGGCGCCCAGGCCGCTGCGGCCAGCGTAGCCACCAGCAGCATCCTCACCAGGTTGCGCATGATGCGTCCTCCATGTCGAATCCCACGATCTGACACGAACCGCCGTGATGATCCGGTCACCCGGCCAGCTCAGGCCGGGGTGCTAGGGGGCGTCGTTCGAGCGCACGGCAATGGGCCGATGCATCGCCGCCACTTCCCAACGCCAGAAGCCCCAGCCAATCGCCAGGAACAACGTGGCGGTCAGCACCAACGCCAGGCCACTGCCGCTGATCAACGGCGACAGCACCCCGGCAATCAACGCATTGAGGACCAGGCTGGTGAATGCCTGCAACGATGACGCCGAACCGCGCTGCCGCGGAAACATGTCGAGGATGGCCAGCGTGATCACCGGGAACACCAGGGCGATCCCGAACGCGTTGAGACTCATCGGCACCACGGCCCAGGGCACGCGGGGCACGTCGACCACCATGGTGTAGACCAGGTTGTAGGCCATCGCCAGCGCACTTGCGGCAAAGCCCATCGCGATCAGCCGTGCCCCACCCACCCGGCCCGCGCTGCGTCCGGACACCCAGGCCCCCACCGCCATGCCGCCGATGGTCGGCACGAAGAACCACGCAAACTGCTGCTCGCTGAGCTTGAGCAGGTCCAGCACGAAGGCCGGCGCCGACGCGATATACAGGAACAGTGCGCCAAAGTTGAAGGCGGATGCCGCAGCCAAGCGCTGGAAGCGCGGCGTGAGGAAAATGCCGATGTAGTCATGCAGCAACTGGCGCGGGACCAACGGCAGACGCGCCTCGGGCGGATGCGTTTCCGGCAGCACGCGCCACGTGGCGAACCACAGCACGGCCGAGAACAGCACCAGGAACCAGAAGATCGCCGGCCAAGCACTCCAGCCCAGGATCCAGCCTCCGATCACGGGCGCGATGGCGGGCGCCACGCTGAAGATCATCGACACCTGGCTCATCAACCGCTGCGCGTCGTCACCGTGCAACACGTCGCGGATCACCGCGCGGCCCACGATCAACCCGACGCCCGCCGAGAGTCCCTGCAGCGCACGAAACGCCAACAACGTGCCCATGTCGAGCGACAACGCACAGCCCACGGAGGCCAGCGTGAACACCGCCAATCCCCACAGGATCACCCTGCGCCGCCCGATCGCATCCGACAACGGCCCGTGCACCAGGCTCATCAGCGCATAGGCCACCAGATAGATGCTGATGGTCTGCTGCATGACCACCTTGTCCGCGCCCAGCGCCGCGCCCATCACCGGGAACGCCGGGAAGATGGTGTCGATGGAGAACGGGCCAAACATCGCCAACCCGCCCAGCAGGATGGCAAGCGTGCGAATGGAAATAGGCAACCCGTGCGGGGCGCCCGGCGCGGCGGACGGGGTGGAGGGCATCAAGGGGACATCGTCATCGGGAGAGCGGGCTCACGCAGGCGGGGCCGCTCCTGGATGCACAGGATATCGCCGTCGACGCCTCGGAATGGCCGCCGCGGCGCAACGCAGCGTGGCTACGTGTGGCCCGACGGACCCGCCGGCTCAGCGTGTGCCGCCGGCGCGCGGCGCGGCCGTCGCCTTCGGCCGCGGCACTTGCGGCACTTTGCGCGGGACGCGGACCTGCATTCGGCCAATGCTTTCAATCGGTACCGCTTCCGCACGCTGCTCGACAGGCCACCACAAGAACACGAACGCCCCGCTCGTACCCAGCAACCGCGCCTGCCCCGGCCTCGGCGCGTCATTTCCGGCCAACGTGACCTCCAGCGGACGTCCGGCGCCGCCGTCTCGGATCCGTTGCGCCTTGTCCAACACGTAGGCCGCGGTGCACCAGGCCGTACCCCACATGGCAGCCAAGACAATGCCGGTCTCGGGGGTCATGCGCAGCGCCTTCCAACGCATGAGGTCCACGTTGGGAAACACCACCCGTCCCCACCAGTGCCTGCGCAGTTGCTCTACGCGCGCGGGGTGGCTCCGCCGCCATACGTCCGGCCAGGACACAAGGAACACACCGCCGACTGCAAGCAGCAGGACCAGCGCGTACACCGGGTCGCGAAGCCCGGCCACAAGGTAATCCGTGGCCTGCATGTACTCCAGGATCGGCAGGTCGAAGGCCCGGTAGAACCAGTAATTCGCCCACAATCCGATGCAGGACACCAACAGGTAGGCGGTCGTAAACATCAGACTGGGCTCACGACGCATGCGACGCCAAGCCTGCACGGCGACCGAAGCCCGGCGGTCACGCAGCACGGCTTCGGCCGGCGAAGGGTCCAACGGGGCGCCCCCCGGGGCAAGCAATGGCGGCGCCTGCACGTTCGCGTGCGCCGCCTGCGGCACCACACTGTCCGGCGGGGATGCGTCTCTCCCGCTCACGCCCGAAGTTGCTTCCATCGCCTCTGTCGCCATCGCGCTCCCCTTCCCATTTCGGAAGGATCAACCAACCAGCCTACGGTGTCACCCTTTGCGGGCACGCATCCTGCAGCCCGGCATCGGTCCAAACGCCTGAAATGAGAAAGCCCCGCACGTGGCGGGGCTTCCTGTGGCGATCCCACTTCAGGCCTATCAGGCCCACGGATCCTGCAGCACCATCGTGTGCTGGCGGTCCGGACCGGTCGAGACGATGGCCAGCGGGCAACCCGACAGCTCCTCCAGCGCACGCAGGTAGGCGCGCGCGGCCGGCGGCAGCTTTTCCCACTCGGTGACGCCGTGGGTGTTCTCGGTCCAACCCGGGAACTCCAGGTACACGGGCTCGCACTCCTCCCAGCCCGCCGCGTCCAGCGGCGCGTACTCGGTGGTCTTGCCGCCGTACTTGTAGCCGATGCAGACCTTCAGCTTGTCCATGCCGTCCAGCACGTCCAGCTTGGTGATGCACAGGCCGGTGATGCCGTTGATGGCCACCGCGCGCTTGAGCGCCACGATGTCCATCCAGCCGCAGCGGCGCGGACGGCCGGTGGTCGCGCCGTACTCTGCACCGCGGTCGCGGATGCCCTGGCCGATCTCGTCGTTGAGCTCGGTCGGGAACGGGCCACCGCCCACGCGCGTGGCGTAGGCCTTGCAGATGCCCAGCACATAATCGATCGCGTCCGCGCCCACGCCCGTACCGGCATACGCGCCGCCGACGGTGGTGTTGGACGAGGTCACGTACGGGTAGGTGCCGTGGTCGATGTCCAGCAGCGAACCCTGCGCACCTTCAAACAGCACGCGCTTGCCCTGCTTGCGCAGGTCATGGAGGATGCCGGCCACGTCGGACTTCATCGGCTCGACGTACTCACCGAAGGCCAGCGCCTCGTCCAGGGTCTTCTGGAAGTCCACGGCCTCGACGCCCAGGTACTTGGTCAGCACGAAGTTGTGATAGTCCATGGTGCTGCGCAGCTTTTCGGCCAGCTCCTTGGGGTAATGCAGGTCGGCCACGCGAATGCCGCGGCGCGCCACCTTGTCCTCGTACGCCGGGCCGATGCCGCGGCCGGTGGTGCCGATCGCGTCCTTGCCGGCCGCCTTCTCGCGGGCCTGATCCAGCGCGATGTGGTACGGCATGATCAGCGGCGTGGCCGGGCTGATCTTCAGGCGCGAACGCACGTCAACGCCGGTGGCTTCCAGCTCGTCGATTTCCTTGCGCAGCGCGGCCGGGCTCAGCACCACGCCGTTGCCGATCAGGCACAGCGCGCCTTCGCGCAGGATGCCGGACG
>CBFGOS010000014.1:0-17650 GCA_965650425.1 uncultured Lysobacter sp.
CCAAGGACTCCAGCAGCGTCGCGCCGTCGGCATCGACGATTGCGATCTCCACGATGACGTCGTCAGTGCCGAGGCCAGTGGTTTCGGTGTCCAGGTACACGGGACGTGCGGCGAGGATGTCGGCGGCAGCAGCTGCAATCGTGCTGGCGGAGTCGGTCATTGCGTGTTCCATAGTTTGGAAGGTGCTTAGGCTGCCCGTATCGCGTCTCAGCGAATGCGAGGCTTGGGATCTAACTCTCTCTCAATACCCGACGCTGCAAAATTACCCGGTCATCCCGTAAGCGCGTTCGGGACAGGCCGGATCAGCTTTGGGATTGGCGGGCGCGCGGATCAGTTCCCACGCTCGTACCGTCTGCGGCCCCAGTGAGGACAGGCTGGAATAGGCGGCGCCGTCGCACTGCCGCATGCGCCACAGTAGGCTCGCACAGTCGCCTTGGTGGTCCACCGATGGCGGCTCGTCGCGGTCGGTCTGCCAGCGCGCCAGATCCATGCGGGCGACGCGCTCTCCGCACACCTGGATCACCGCGACATAGAAGGGATTCACGTGTCCGCTCTGGATTCGGCTCATGGCCAGCTCGGCCAACAGGCCCAGTCGCGGCACTGCGTCTTCAGGCAGTGGCTGGGTGTAGCCATAGTCCGAGGACGCGCCCAACGAACAGGCGACAAGGAGTGGGACGAGGGCGGGAATGGAAAGGCGTTTCACGGCAGGAAGCAGCAGCAGCGTTCGTAGAATTGGATCACTCCCCCTGCACAGATCAGCCCGGTAACTGCGTCGATTAGGCTGGCGGTTGTCCTATGGGGAGGGGCAGTGCAAATTGGAGACTGAAGTCCTGCGCCCAAGCAGTGACCGGCCTAGGTTCCTCCGAGACGGCCCTCCACCACGGCGGGCGTTACAGTGCGAGCACCGCTTCAGTGGTTGGGGCCGGCCACGCGATTGGCCGTAAGTCGCATTCTGCGGGCCACGGGGCAGTGGCTGCGGGCCAGTGTCGACGCCCACAGCGGGCCGCACTTGCGCGAGTCGCACGGGTGTCGGCAAAGCCCTTGACCCGTAGGGTTGGCGAGCCAAGGACCAGCGGGTCCGCACCTGGCGCGACTGGGGCATCGAGCCAGGTGGTGGCACCAGCGGGCAGGGGCGATGGCAACGTGAACCAGTTGACCACCAGCACACGTGACACCAGGCCCGGCATCGATAGGTGAACAGTGGTGACCGGGCGATCACCCACGTTCCAGATCGGGACGCGCAACCGGTATCCGCCATCGCCTGCATGGGTCCACGCTGGACGACCTGAGGCGAGCGGAACCGGTTGCAATGCGGTCGGCGCCGAGAAGGCGTCTGGTCTGCTGCGCGTCACGGGCCTGGCCACACCATGACCACGGCTCGCATCAACCTCGGCCGCCGAACCGGCGACCATGGCGCAAAGCGCGAGGACGGCTGCGCGCATGGGCCGCGTTACGCCGGGACGCCACGACGGCTGGCGGGCTTGTGCGCAGCGGTGCCGACGGCGGCAGTCTTCAACCGGGTCTCCGGGATCACCTGCACAACGCCTTCGGCCGCCACGTGAGCGCCCCGACGCACCGCACGAGCCTGGTCCATTTCGGACAGATTGCACAGCAGCAACACGGCGCCGGTCTTCTCGGCGGCTTCGTAAACGGCACTGATCATGGCAACCGCCAGGCCGCGGCCGCGCAAGTCGGCAGGCAGCTCGACGTGGGTGATCAGCACCCGCGCTGGCGGGGTTGCGCCAGGATGCTGAACCTGCACGTTCAACGCCGTGGTCCCGTCGCGGTCGGCGGCGCCGCCAATCAGGGTCAGCTGGACATGGCCCGGGTGCATGTCACGCCCTGGGCGCATCCGGAAGGCGATGCTGCCGTCGGGCATGTGCGGCGCGAGCACGGCAAATCCGGCGTCAAGGACGTCGCGCTCCAGGCACGGGGCGAGGTCAAACTCCAGGCTGGGCGGTACTTGGCGGGTGGCGATGGCGATCGTCATGGGCGGCGGGGGAGGGCACTTGAGCCATCATCGTCAACTCGCCACCCCAGAGAGGGGACCAACCGCGCCCAATGTGAAGGGGGTTGCCCAATTCCCGTGTCCAGTCTGGACGTGCAGCCGGGTCAGGCCAGGGCGAGGCGGGCCATGGTCAGGGCATAGTCCAGCGCCTCCCGCGGCGGCATTCGCTCCAGGCCGACCAGCAGATCCGTCACGGCGTCCGTCTCGGCCAGGCGGAGGTAATCCGCGCCGGCCACACGCATTTCGATGGTCTTTCGCCCCCCTACAAAGACCTCGACCACGGCTGTTTCGACTGGGCCGCTCACTGGGAAATCCCAGTCCGAGGCTTCAACCACCAGCAACTGACCGGTGGCATCCCACGCATACGCATGCTCCTGCGTCGCGCCGCAAGCATGCAGGGTCACCAGGAACGGAGCGCGCCGACTCACGTGCCCACCTGCCACTGGAAAAGCCCTTTACCCGTGTGCTGCATGGCCCGCACCAGGATCAGCGCAGACATTCGCGCATCGTCCAATGCCTTGTGGTGGCTGAAGGTCACGTTGAAAAACTCGGCAGCGGTGGACAGGGAACAGGGCCGTCGTCCGCCGAACTGTTCGGGCCAGGCGCGCCGCAGGACGGTCGTCGTGTCGATCCAGTCGGAACGCAACGCCGGGAAATGTCGCTCCCCACAGGCGGCCTTCAGGGCTCGGCGATCAAACCCGGAGTGGGCGGCCACTGGCAACTCGCCGAGGACATCGCGGACGCGGCCGGCGATCATGCCCCAACTGGGACAGCCAGCGACTTTCTCGGACGTGATTCCGTGCACCCGCGTCTGGTGGAGCCCAAACCGGCAGCGTGGATCCACCAGGGTGTTGTAGCGTTCCACCTCGCGCCCATCCTCGATGATCACGATGCCGATCTCACAGATCGACCCCGGGTCGTCATTGGCCGTCTCGACGTCGACGGCAGCAAAGCGTTCTCGTTCCATCTTCAGGCTTTGCCAGGGCTCACGATGTCGACGTCTTTGGTGCGTGTGCAGTCACATTCGGCTGCTGGATGCAGGCGGCGGGTGCAGTCGGAGTTACAGGGCCGGTCCTGGCGCTCGTTCATAGATGGGTTCTATTTCATCAGGGTTGGGAAGCCATTACCGCATGCAACCGGGTGAGAAAAAGTTGCAGTTGTGCGAAGCCGCTGGAGCGTGCTTCGTGCTTATCATTCCTGCATCAGGTCGGATCAGGGTTGAGTCTGGCCATACACCGCGCAAAGGGGAATGTTCTTGGCAATCCGCGACGAGAAAGAGTTGGGCGAAGCCCTCAAGAAGAAGCAGGACACCATTGAGATCGAGGGGGACCTGGCGCGCAAGGTGATCCGGATCAAGGCAACCGGCAAGGTGGCCTGGGTGATCGCACTGGGTGGCATCGGGCTGGCCCTTGCGGTCTTCATGAGCACTGGCGGCACTGGAGCGCCGGTGAGTGCGGCGATGGGTCTCACAGCTGTGTCCACGCTGGGCATCGGCGCGGCCACATCAGCGGTCGCCATTGCAGCGGCAGCCGGCGGCGTGGCCGCTTTAAATACGCTTCGCTCGTACCGCATCGTCGAGCACAAGGGAGACAAGCTGGTACTGTCGCGCCACTAGGAGAGCGCCATGGCGAAGCTGGTTCCAGGACCGCCGTACGTTTTCCGCTGCAGCGCGTGCAAGCACACGTTTACCCGCAGGGTTCCCTTTGGCCTGTGCTGCCCCAAATGCCACTCCCTGCGCGTGCCAAAGGCACCGGTGATGAAGTAACAGCGTCGCCTGCACGAACGACAAAGCCCCGCAATGCGGGGCTTTGTCTTGTCCGGCCTAGCGAATCAGTTACAGATGACGCTCGCACCAATCTTGGTGCAGGTGCGTGAGTTGCCGTTGCTGTCCGTGGTGAAAGTGGTGTTGCCCACCTGCGTCGTGGTCGAGGTCGACCCGTTGGAGTGGGTCGTGAACGTGCTATTACCCACTCGCGTGCTGGTCGCACTGGAGCCATCGGAGCGCGTGGTGAAGGCCGAATTGCCAGCACGAGTCGTGGTGGCCGAGTTGCCGTCACTATCCGTCGTGAACGACGAATTGCCGTGGCGGGTGGTAATGGCGCTGTAGCCATCGCTGTCGGTGCGATAGGTCGCGCTGCCGGTGTTCGAGTAGGTCGAGCTTTGGGCTGCGGCGACGCTGGCAAAGGCCAGAAGGGCCAGGGTAAAGGCGATCTTCTTCAATGGCTTGTCCTTTCGTGTGTGAGCGCAGCACCATGCTACGCGAGGTTGAGTGCCTGCCGAATCAGACTTTTTCCACGCCGGCGGCAGGCTTGGCGGCGAAGATGCGTGCTCCGGTCTGGGTCATACCCCAGCGGCCTAGCTGGACCGCTGCGTCCACCCGGGACGTAGCGCGTATGGACGGTGCCTTGCCGAAAGGCTCAGCCACCCAGGACCTGCGTCCACCCAACACTGTGCCGATACGGAGCCGACCTTGGCCGGGAGAACACAAGAAGCAGACATAGCGCCCTTCACCCTGGGCCTCGAGCTGCACGGTCAGTCCATCGCTCAGGGAGCGCGCGATCATGGCGTCGAGCCCGTTTCGCGGTTAGCACTAGGTGCGCGGGGCGCCCGCACCAGCACCGTGGAGACCGCCCCAGTCCCTTGCCATCCGCCTTCCAACTTATTGAACTCAGACGGCGACAGGGCGACGCGATCGAGCCATATTCGTTCGACGCCTTCATCGTCGGTTTCGTGACCCAGGACGCGGGCCGTTCGCACGTGGCGACTGCCCTTGATCCTCAAGGTGACGTTACCCTCACCCAACAGGACGCTGATGGTTTTTTCTTGGCGACTCACAGCAATGACCTCAGTTCTGATTGCTTCGGGTTGGCCGCTGTTCTCGAGAGGCCAGCAGTATTCGCTTGGTCCTGTCGACGCAAATGCAACCCGCCACGACCGATAGAAGTGCTGCCGCCGCAATGATGGCTATGGGGAACTTGCCCTGGTACGTCGTGACGACGGCATAGGTGAGAAACAGCTGGATGAGAGAGGCGCCGATGGGAACGTCGAAGGTTACATTCTTCTGATTCCATGTTCGCAGCACGGCATAGATCCAGCGGACGAACGCCACGCACCAGAAGACCATGGTGAAGACGACGATCAACGTGATGTAATGCACTGGTGCGGCTCCTGTCAGGGGGCGTGTTAGATGAGCAGAAAGCGGAAGGTGGCTGTACTCATGCCGCCAACGCTACGCCGCGCAGGCGTTCCCGAAAGTTAGTCCCCTCGAATCCGGCCCGATCCTTCAGTCCATCGACGAACCGCGCCAGAATCTGGTCCAGGTGCAAGAACTCCATCTGGTCAGTTTCCGGGGTCAGGAAGTCGATCGCCGCGCCGGCGCTGTCGCCCTTCATCCGTGTCATCTGGTCCTGGTAGTCGTCGATGCTGCCGCGCAGATTGACGAACTCGAACTCGACTTCGTTGCTCTGCTGCGGGCGCAGCAAGCGGCGCATCATTTGCTCTTCCGCGCTGTGGCTCCAGTCGCGGGCCGCGAAGATGCCGCGTGAAGCCTGCCAAATGTTGAGGCCCTTCTCCACGCAATCCTTGCTAGCCACGGCGACCGGCGCCGCACCAAACCGGAATCGCTGGTTCAGGTCGCGGGTGCGGCGGTTGATGCTCATCTCGCCATGGAACGGTACGGCTTCAATACCGCGCTTCTCGAACTCATTGACATACAGCCGGACGGCGGTGGGGGAGTCCGCATAGCACATGGTCTTATGCCCTTCGGCCGCCCACGTCTGCACGCGATTGAGCACATAGCGTTGCTTGGACGTGAGGGCGTGGTAGACCGGTAGATCCACCTTGGACTTGCTGATGAACTGCGGGGTATTGCAAGCCTTCTCCACCGCATTGATGCGGGCAAGTAGGGCAATCAGGTTCAGGTTCCTGCCACGTCGGCGGGCGTCTTCATGGGCCTTGCGGTACCACTCGGTGAACTCATCGGCGATGGTCAGGTAATGAGCGAGGTGCGCCGGGTCCCAGTCCAGCGTGATGTGCGAGATCCTCGGCACCGGCGTCTTGAAGTGCGCCGCCACCATCGGCTCGGTCTCATGGCGACGCTTGAACAGCGGCGCCGCCCAGTCGCGCAGCAGCTCGACCTTGGCGATCTTGGGCACCTGGCGCTTGGCCCCCACCTGCATCCCGTCTTCCCATTCGCGGGTGACCCATTCGGTGACGACGTGTCTCTCAGCGAAGACGTCTGTACCACGGGCGGCGCCGGTCATGGACTGCCACAGGCGGGCCTCCAGGAATGCGCGGTGGCGCCCGAATGGCTGGACGGCCGTGCCGTCGCCGTACGTCCACTGGGCGACCGGGAGCATGTCCTGCACGTAGTTAGCCTTGGGCGTACCGCTCATGCCAAAGCGGCGCCGCGGTGACAGCATGGCCAGCGCGCGGGACTGGTCCGTGTCGGTGTTGCGCAGCAGATGCGCTTCATCGGCGGCGACCGTGGCCAGCCGGCGACGGAGCAGGTGTGCGTAGGTGCGACGTGAGGCGATGCGTCGGCTTTGAACAACGCCATCTTGGTTCAGCACCTCGACCGTTCGGACGGCGATCGGCTGGCGCAGCCGTTCGTAACTGATCAGGTTGATCTTGCGCAGATTGGTACATTGCTCCGGCGAGCGGATTACCTGCCAGAGTGATTCGTCCACTCCGGACTCCCGCAGTTGTGCCACCAGCTCATCGATCAGGCGGCTCTCGACGACGATGCCGTTGTGTTCACCTCCGGCCAGGTTGAGCGCGATTGCCAGCCTCCCCTTGCCGCAGCCCATGCGCCAGGCCGAGAATCCGTGCCGCGCCATCAGCAGCGCGACCGCATCGATCAGCTGGTAATCCCAGCTGATGACCTGATCCGCACCGCACGCGGCCAGGTGGGCGCGGATGGCGCGGGCCAGCACGGGGAACTGGGCCTCGCGCCCGGGATGGGCCTCGCGCCAGCCGTCCGCGCTGGTGATGCTGGGCACGTCGAAGTCAGCGCGCACCTCATCCTCCCGCAGGATCACTTCAGCAGTGCCCACCCGGACGGTGTAGTCACCCCCGGGGCGTGCCAGAAGTTCGACCTGGTCGCCGACCTTGAGCAGGGGCGATCCCCACTGTTGCGGGTTGAGCAGGCGCTTGCGGCGCACTGTGGCCAGTCCGTTGCCGGCATCAACTACGCTACCCTTGACCGTGTGGCCGTACGGGGTAGAGGCTACGGCGTGCTGGCGAACGCGCTTGGCGACGTAGTTGCGTAGCCCCGCGTCGAGGCGCGGAATGCCGCCAGCCATTTCCACCTGGCGTTCCAGCCACGTCAGGCAGCCCATCGGGTTGTCCTGCAACAGCATCACTTCGACATCGAGCTTGCCCTGGCCGATGTAACGAATGCCCTTTGGGTAACGGTGGCCTTCCTGAGGTTGCACCGGTTCGTCGAGCACGCGGTTGAGCACCTTCGCCTGCATCAGCGCGCAACCGAACTTGAACCCGACGCGGCGTCCGTTATGGACGATTCGGACGATCCGGTCGCCGGTCACGTCGCCCGTGATGCTGGGCTGGGCGGATTCCACCGTTGCCGCGGACAACGGGCGCGGGCTGCGTGCGGATTCGGGCAGCTGCATTGCGGGCAACGCGGGCAGGGTATCGTCGAGACGGTCCATGCGCAGGCGCACCGGTGCCAGCAGGTGGGATTCGGATTCACCGAACACCAACAGGCTCACCCGAACATCGGTGCCTTCATGGGCAAAGCAGCCAGCCGGGAGATCGATGAGGGCGCGCAGGCGATCTTCCATCTCCAGCGTGGGCGCCTCGAAGCACTGCAACGCATACGCCGAGGGCAGGATGGCGACCACGATCCGGGCCCCGTCAAGCGCCTGATGAAGGGCGTAGGCATGGCTGATGGCGGCCGTGCTTGGCCCGAACTTGCCCCAGGTGGTGCAGGAGTAGGGCGAGAGGGTCGGGGATGCCAGCGAGATCGAGAAGGGCGGATTGATGACCGCGCAGTCGAAGTGCTGGGGAGCGATCGCTTCCATGCCGTGGGCGACGAAATCAGCGTCAAAGCCGGCCGCCTCGGCCGCCAGCATCAGCGCCTCGATCGTCGGCGCATGGATGTCGGCGCCGGCGATGCGGTGACGCTTCGGGTCGGCGTGCTGGAGCAGGCGACCGGCGCCAACTGAGTTGTCCAGCACTGACACCATGCGATCAAGCCCGCGCGAGGGCAGTTCGACGGCAAGACGCCAGACCAGCGCCGCCAGTGCATCGCCGGTGAAGAACTGGGAGAGGTGCTCCTGACGGGCTTGGTGCAGGCCGGCGAGGCTGCCCGGGCGTGAGGCCTGGCTGCCGAGGCTGCGGATCTGACGAAGCGGAGCGTACCAATCAGTGTTCATGGCTGGGCAGTTCTGGAGGACACCGTCACATTGCCGGCACAGAGGCGGCGCCAAAGTTATTTCATGCGCCCCAGACCTAGGTCACCTCGGGATACTCGGCCAGAAACATGTTGATCAGTCCCGCGATTTCCAGGGGAAGGTACAGCTTGAAAGCGTTGAAGCCCATCACGACGTCGACGCCGTCGCCCAGGTCCACCCGCTCACGGCTGATGATCGGCCGGCTCTTGTACTCGGTGACCTCGTTGCAGAGCCCCGTGAAGTGGCGTCCGAACTCTGCGCCACTGCCGGAGTCCACCATGGCCTGCTGCAGCGCCTCACCCAGGCCGGGGAGTTGTGATCCGTAGGGCAGCACACGTTGACCGCGGCTCGACAAGGTTGTGTAGACGCTGATGGACACCTCCACCCGACCCTTCACCGTTCGCATCGCCGCGTCATCGCCCCGCAGCATTCCGAAGTGGCCCCGGATCGTCCGCGCCGCCTTCCTGCTGGCAGCGTGACGCTGGGCCGCCGGGTTGTGCTGTTTGCTGATGGCGTGCCAGGCCCGGATCGGGCTGTAGGCATCGAGCAACTTGGCGAGCGCCTCGCTGCCTTGTCCGGCGCGATGGAACGCCCGGTTCACGGTGTGGTGCAATTCCCCGGTGTACTCGTTGAGCGTGCCCGTGAACGGAGCGCCCTCAACGGAGAATGCCTTCTTGGCGTACTCGGTCACGCGGTCCAGGTACCGCTGCAAGACGTCCGTGTTGATGCCGATACCCGTGCGCCCGCCAACATCAATGAACGCGCTCCAGCCGTGTTCGCCAGCGCGCAACCGGCTCTCCAGTTGAGCAAAGCGCTCCTCAGTGGACACGCGCAGCGCCATTTCTTCACGGTAGATCGATTCCAGCGTCAGGATGGCTGCCGGGATCGAGCCCGCAGAGGTAAGTAGATGGGTGGCGGCCTCTGCGGGATCGGAGGAGTTGAGGTCGAGAGGATCTTGCAGCATGGACGTGGCTCAAGGTTGGACCTGAGCCAATGGCACCACGCGCGGTAGCGCCCGAAAGTTAGCGCTCAAATACAGTACCTGTGCCGGCAACTGCCTTTGGAGTGGGGGCAGGCATCCTGGCGGGCCGCTACACCGCATATCCATGCCGATCCGTCGGGTGCTCGGCGAGGAAGGTGTTGATCGCCGCCGCAATCGGCTGTGGCAGGTAGAACTTGAAGTGCTCATAGCCCAGCACGAGATCCACGCCATCCCCGAGGTCGATGCGCTTGCGGCTGACCACAGGGGTACTGGTCAGGTGACAGCACCAGCTAGACAGGCAGCTGCCGAAGCTGACCTGAAGCCCTGCGTGAGCGCACGCCTGATCCAGCGCTTGCCCCAACTTCTGGAGGTTGTCTCCGTAGTTCAGGGTTCGCTCTTTCCGGTAGTTGACATGCATATAGACGCGCGCCTGCAACTCCACTCGCCCCCCAACCTGCTTCATCGACCCCGGATTGAAATACAGATCGAACTCATCTCGGATCCGGTGGGCGGCCTGCACGTTTGCCACCTGCCGCTGGGCATCAGGATTGAACTGGGCCGCCACGGCACGCCAGCAGTTCAGTGGGGAGTAGAGGTCCAGGACGGACTGCAGGTCTGTCGCTTCGCCATTGCCCACGCGCTCATCATGCGCATCGAAGGCATCGCTTGCATTCTCGCTGTAGTCGCGCAAGTTGCCCGTGAACGGGGCACCATGTCGACTGAGTTCGCGGGTGGCAAACGCCTCGACGCGCTTGATGTAGGCACGCAGTTCCCGATGGCCGAGATCAATGCTGTCGCCTTGGTTGATCTTGATCGGTTCATACCCCATGCCTGCATCGATGGCCTCGTACTCGACCTTCAAGGCGCGGAGCCTGGCGCCAAGCTCCAGGCGCAAGGCAATCTCAGATCGGTACACCTTTTCGAGCGCGACGATTGCCGCCGGGAAGGACGGTTGCGCCGAGCATGAGGATTCGCGAGAGGGCGTATCAGTGGACGGGGCAGACTCGAACAGCATGGACGGCTCCTGGGAAGGGCCCCTTCGTGGCGGCCGAGTGGGCGCGAGCCGTGCGGCGGTTGGCGCGGCCTGGTCCAGTCATTGGGACACGGCGGCAGGCGCTTGAAAGTTAGTGCCCCGGCACCTTGTCGCGCCGGTCCAGTGCGTTGTCAGCCACTCGCGACGCATCGGCCTGCCGGATGAATCGCGCACGGCTGATGTCATCGCGCCGGACCTGGCCAGACTCATCCAAGACGGAATTGACGCGGGCCCAGTGGTTCCAGGCAAAGCTGCGCCCCAAGCCAATCGTTGTCTTTGTGCTGGGAAAGGAGTCGGCGTTCTTTACCATCTCCTCCCAGCGGGCACCAAACTCCACCTGGTCAAACCGGCTATGGCGTCCGGTAAGGGCGGTGTGTTCCAGTTTCAGGGCACGCTCCAGCAGTTCCGGGTGGTGGGCGGCGAGCCAGAAGAGCTCCCACTTCTTTGAGGCAGGGCAGAAGAAGCAAGCAGATTTCACTGGAACCATGGCCGGGCCCAGCGCCTGCGCGATTGCTTGGACGCACTCAGCGCGGGACCAGCCGATGAGTTGCAGCGGGTACGCGTAGTCGAACTCAGCATCACTGCTCTTGAGTCTGCTGGAACGGCGCAGGTCGGCGCGACCGCAGTCGTAGCCGATAAGTTTGACAATGCGCTCGCCCCGGGCTTGCGTATCCGTCCACAGAGGATGCGGGGGGCACGAATTCTGGCCGGATTTGATCCCTTTGAGAAACTGGTCCTGCGGCCCCTGCTTCCACTTGATCGAGCAGCTCTTAATTCCAAACGCCAGGGATGGAAGCGTCTGGTTGGCAAGGCAGTTGCCGTAAAGATCGGTGTAGCCGGTGGTGGACAGGGGCACCTTGCGAACCACGGAAACCGATGGCCATCCCCAGTGCACTAGGACCGCATCCATCGCGGCCAAGTGCGCCATGGTCTCGGGCTTCTCTCCGCCGGTGTCGGCGAAACTGATCAGGTCAGGTCTCAACTCCGCTGCGTGAAGGGCCACGAGCATCGCCGTGGAATCCACGCCGGATCCGAAGCAGACCACGAGTCGCCGGCCGCCCAGGGCCGTGCGCAGTGTAACCCGCTGTTCCTCGCTCAGGATTGACGCGCTACTGCCTACTTGAGACGGGCAAACTTTCACGAGGGAGCACTCCGCGGGCTGTTGGTGACATGCCACCACGCCGCGGACGCTCTGAAAGTTGCTGCAGGCGCCGAAGGATTACCCGGCCAGCGCCTGCTTGATGCGCGGGTGCAGCTCCAGGCAGTCATCGTCGGGATCGACGATCGCATTGTCGGGCGAGAGCAAGGTGTGCAGGCCGGCGACCACACGGAACAGCCCGCCAGGTGCCGATCGCCCCAGTTCCGTCAACCGGTCGAACAAGTAGCGCAGGTGATCAGCGTTGTCCTCATCGAAGTGCATGGGGCCATCCTCGCCCTCGCGGGCGGGGTAATAGCCTTTCTCCAGGTTCTCGACGAGGGAGGCCAGTTCATAGGCGGCAGCGATGTCGGCCGGTCCTGCCTTGGCCATGCGAACAGCGATCGTTTGGGTGGTCATCGGCAGACTCGAAGGATGGGGGTTTTAGTACAGCAGCAGACCGACCCGGACGAACCTCGTAACCGCGCAGCAAGCAGGCGGGCTTAGCCCGCGCCTCGCTCAGGAGATTGCGTAAAGCCGTCCATCATGGATGGCGAAGTCAGCGATCGCAGCGCGGGGGCCGATGATCGACCACACCTCTGCCCCGGGTTTGCCCGCGACGGTGGCTTTGACGCAGCGGACACCGTGGTAGCTGGCCCGCGCCGTGCGGAACGTGGCCACGCAGATGTCGCCATCCTGGGCAGTTCCATCCAGCGTGAACGTGCGGCCTTTCACCGCAATGGTCCCGCCAGCTGCCACGAAGGCGGCGAGCTGACTGCCGGAAGCTGGCTCGTGTTCCATCTCACTCGCCTCGCTTCAGCGGGTCCAGGGACAGGCCAGCCAATGCTGGGGTGAGGTCGAGTGGATCGCCGCGCCCGTGGCCGAGCAGCGCCACACGGTCGCCGTACGCCTGGTAGGTGCGGTAACCCTGGATGGGGTAGTGCTGGCTGCCGGCCACGCTGCCCAGCGCCACGAGGCGGGTGAAGTCCTCGGACGTGACTTCCATCCAGAAGTCATCCCGGCCCTGCATCTGCTGGGCCATCAGCAGGCCATCGGCGTCGGAGTGGTCCACGTCGGCCATCCAAGACAGCCATTCGGCCTGGTCGGCGATCTGGTCGTGGATGAATCCCCGCACCGCCTCTGAGGGTGTTCCGTCCGGATTGGGCGGTAGGGGCGTCTGAATGGCCAGCAGATGGCCCCGGCCTTCGTCTATCGCGACGTGGACGTAGTAGCGGGTCGTTCCTTCAGAAGCGGGTGCGCTCACGCAGCAGTCCCCGATGCTGGGGCAGCCGCGCCGAGAAGCGCATCGAACTCGGCCAGAGCACCCCGAACTTGCTCAGCGACCGGGCCACGCGTGAGGTGCTGCGGATCGGTGACGCCCGGCTGGAAGTCCCCCGTCTTGGTGGCCAGGGCGCGCAGTGCGCCTGCCAACTTGCGGGTGGTGTCCGGTGCAGCCTGCTCATAGGCCTCGAACTGGTCTAGCGCCTGCTCAGCCTGGGCTCGGGCGTCCTCATCGAACGTCGACCAGTTGTCGGCGCCGGTGAAGGTGCGCTGGCTGCTGTGCAGATCCTTCAGCGCACGGCCCAACGTGGCGATCAGCGCGGCTGAGCCGATGACGGCGATGCGCGTGGCAATCGAAGGGGTCAAGGACATGGGGTGTCTCGTTGTTGGTGGTGAGCCATCGTCCCGCGGGAGAACGGCTCGCAAAATTATCTACCGGCCAGGCGTGGCCCCTCAGTACGATGAAACGGTCTACGCCGTTCCAGTGGATTGGACAGAGGCAGTCGCATGGCGGAGCTGGGGCAGCAAGAAC
This sequence comes from uncultured Lysobacter sp., assembly GCA_965650425.1. Classification (GTDB taxonomy): domain Bacteria; phylum Pseudomonadota; class Gammaproteobacteria; order Xanthomonadales; family Xanthomonadaceae; genus Aerolutibacter. The sequence goes on from CBFGOS010000014.1 coordinate 13,385, forward strand.
AGGTCGGCATGGCGGGTACAGTAGTGCGGACCATCGCCGTCACCAAATCCGTGATCTATAGGCCCACCCTGGACAGCACCCAGCTCTTGCAGGGCGGCGCGGTACCAGAGCAGGGAGGAGTGTGTCTCGCGGGACCACTGGGCGTCAGTCTCGTACTCGGCCTGTTCCGGGGTTGGAGCTTCGGCGCTCAGTACCCATTGGTCGGCCACCGTTGGGTCCAGCGAGTGGGCGGCCCACTTCACGGTCGCCAGGATGTGCGAGAGCAGGGCTGTCGATTGGAAGATGGGCGCAACGGACAGCGACTTGATCCAGCAGGTACGCTCGGGCAGGTAGCCGTGGACCTGCGGCCACACGGCCGCGGCCCGTGGTGACAGCTCACCGTCTGCACTGGCGAATCGGCTGAGCCAGGCCCCCATCATGTCCGAAGCGTCTGCAAAATCGAGCAGGTCCAGCAGATACAGGCTGAGCACCATGCATTCCACTTGAGCGATCGGCGCACCGCCGACGTGAAAGTACAACTCAACCACGTGGCCGGCGTCTGGCCCGCCACCGATCCAGGCGAAGTCCTCGACCATCGAGAGGTTGAGACGGCGTGCGGTGACCGCGACAGCACCGAAGTCCGCAATTACATGCTTCGGCCTCCCTTCCGTTGGGAGCGCCCATGTATCCAGGGCTATCGGTGTTGAGGCGGCGCCGGAGGACGGCCCCAGGATTTCTTCGATCAGCGCATCCACGGCGCCAAACAGGTATGTTCGCTGCACTTGGGTTTCCTTGGGCTGACTTACATGCGCACCGGCATGATCACCTGCCGGCATGCCTCGCTTTCGACTTCCCGCACCAGCGCAGACTGGTCACTGCGACCGAGCAGGAACAGGACCTGCTCGCCGCGGATCGCGGCCAAGGCTTCCATGAGGTAGTCGACATTGAAGCCGATCACCAGGCGACCGCAGGTCGTATCGACAGCGACTTCCTCGTGCGCATCCTCCTCCTGCCGGTTGGCCGCGGAGATGCTCAGCGTGCCCTGCTCGAACTGCAGGCGGACGCCGCGGTGTCCCTCATTGGCCAGGATGGCGACACGAGCCACGGCGCCGCGCAGGTTGCCTTTGTCGACGACGGCGCGGTCTGTGTTCTGGCTGGGGATGACCGCCTCGTAGTCCGGGAATCGACCGTCGATCAGCTTGGTGGTGAACTGCACGCTACCGAGGCGAACACACACGAAGCCTGTGCCGAACTCCATCTCCACCGGCTCGTCGTTACTCTGGAGCAGGCGTCCGAGCTCCTGCACGCCCTTACGGGGAATGAGCGCCTGGGCGGTGCCGCAAAGACCTTCCATGGGAATCTCGTGCAGTGCCAGGCGGTGGCCGTTGGTCGCCACGCAGCGCAGGCCATCAGCCCGGACGTCCAGCAGGACGCCGTTGAGGTAATAGCGGGCGTCGTTGTGAGCGGCAGCGAAGGAGGTACGTTCCAGCAAGTCTGCCAGCTGCGACTGCGGCACGCGCAGGGTCTGGCGTGCCTTGAACTCCTCCATGGACGGATAGTCGGTGGCGGCCATCGAGCTGAGCACAAAGCGCGAGCGCCCGGCCGCGAGCGTGACCCGGTCGCCCGTCGCCGTCAGCTTGATCCGCACGCCATCGGGCAGCGACTTCAGGATCTCCAACAGCTTCCGTGCGGGCACGGCCAGCTCGCCGCTTGCTTGAATCTCGGCCGGGCACGACGCCACGACTTCGACCTCCAGGTCTGTCCCGGTCAGCGTCAGCGTCTGGCCTTCAGCCCGCATCAGCAACTGCGTCAGGATCGGCAGGGTCGAGTTGCGGCCGACGATCGGGGCGACCTTGGAGACGACGGCGAGCAGGGTTTCACGAGCGAGGGAAAACTGCATGGCGATTGGGTGGTCTGTGGTGTTGCAGCGATTGCAGCAACACGTGTAGGTCCGCAAAGTTAGGTGACACCGCGTCGGCGGTGGACGACCAAACCAATGTCCCATGTGGACTGGCCCGCGCCGAGCGCTATCCCCGGTGGATTTGCGGCCGGTTCGGTCTTTTTGGGCGGGGGATGGCAAAACAAAGCGCCCGCAGTTGCCCGCCGGTGATGGGCTCGGCCGGGCTACTGCAGGGCGTAGGTGGGGGTATAGCGGGGGTGGGTCGTACCGGTCAGGCCACCCGCTGGCCGGTGTGTGCGTCGGTCACCTGCGCCGTGCCGATGGCGCCTTCGGCATGGGCCTGGTCCTGCAGCTGGATGGACTGGGCCACTCCCTTCCACTCATAGCGCCTTCGGGAACCGCGCTTGGTCAGCGTCAGGTGGACGAAATTCGTGTCACCCTCGCCGAGGCCCTCAATCACCGCTGAGCTGTACTTCACCCCGCCAACCGTCACGTTGCGCAGGGTGTTTCCTGCGTGCCAACCGCGCTGCTGGATGACTTCACCGCTGCGCAGGTGCTCGCGGCGGAACTGCTCGGCCTCCCAAGCCCCGAAGATTTCCATGCGGACCATGTCGTCAAGCAACAGCTGGAACGTGGCGCCATCGCGGAGCCGTGAGCCCTGTACCACATGGGCGTGACCTTGGCCGTCAGCAATGGCGGCATACCATGACACAAGGCCGGGAAGCTCACCGCGCGCAGGGGCCGCGTGGCGGTAGGCGAACCACGTTCCGCGCGGTGCCGCCTTGAGCTTCTCCTCGAACGCTTCGCGCATAGTGCGACGCACACCCATGTCGTCGTCGGCTTCAACCCAAGCCCGACCGTCATTGAGCGTCAAGCAGACGTCCTGGGCCGGGTGCGCATCGAGCCAGAGACGTCGGCAGACCCTTTGGGCATCGTCTGAATAGAACAAGCCGGCATTCATCGCGGCACCGACAATCTGCAGTTGCTCCGGGAACCAGGTGCGCCCTTCATGCGCAAAGCAAAACAGCGGCGGTTCCCTCAGCGGGGATTCGGTCTTGACCCCGATCCGATAGGACTTGATGGCGCTGGTGTCGATGGTCGGGGCGGCGGGCTGGTTCACGGGGTCATCTCCTGGGCGATGGCCCATCATTGCGGGACGCCGCGCCTGTGAAAGTTATCGCCGTCAGATCGCGAACGGGGCGGCATTGAGCGCGAGCGCTGCGCGCTGGAGTTGCGGCGGGCGCTTTGCCGGCGCAGCTTTCGCACGAGGCGGGTCGACAGCGGACGCGGCGGGCGTCGGCGCTCCCTTGACCTTGATGCGCGGCCCGCCGGCATCCGGGACGTCGGTGGAGACCACCTGCTGGTACTGATTCTTGAGCCTCTGGTCGACCAGGGCGTTGTACGCGCGTTCCGCCTGCTGCTGGGTTCCAGTGAACTTGTGGCGCGCCTGGAGCGAGGTGCCGTGCTTGCCGAACGCATAGTTGACCGTCCACTGCCCGCCGCCGGTGTCGATCATCTCGATCTGGTAGGCCTTGTCGGATTTGGCGTCTGTGTAGCGAAATGAGGAGAAGAAATAGCTCATGCGTGCGAGTCCGAATCAGATGGCAAATGAGGGTGTGCGGCCGGTGTCAGCGTGCAGAGCCGGCGGGATAGCGGCACCGCCGGCGATGATGCGCGGCAGGGTAGGGCGACGGACACTTTCCATGACAGCGGTCCACCGCTTAGGGGCCTCCCGCCGCAGGCGCTCGAACGTCTTGCGCGCCAGATCCGGGGTGCCGCTATACGCGATCTCGCCCCGAGGCGGGCGCTCGTCGCCGGCCCTGGGTTGGTGCCGGGCTACGACCACGCGGTGGGTATCGTCCGGCCCCTCGATCAGCTCAACGTCGTACAGATCAGACGCGTTGCGCAGGCTGGGCTGGAAGCGGATGAAGTGGTAGAGCATGGGCAGTTCGCCGGTGCGTTGTATGCACCCACTTCACCATGGCAGCACTGCGCCGCAAGTTAGCGTGCAACCGCGTGCCGGCGGTCTATGCGTTGCCGGCAAGCCGCCCGATCCATGCGTGTGCCCTCGCAATGCGCCGCTCCAGCGCGGCCTGTCCGCACTTGGCGACGAAGCGCTCCTGCTGCTCGGCGGCCGTGCCTCCATAGCGCGTCCCGGCCCACGTCCAAAGCAGGCGGAAGGCGCGAACAGCCTGGTCGTGGTCGAAGCGCTGGTTGTCGACCAGACCCACCTGGGCGGCGCGTTCCACTTCCGCCAAGCTCACGCGGGCGCGGCACCAGTTCGAGAGAGCGAGGGTGTTCTTCAGATCCATGGCGGATGTACGCAGGGGTGATGGCCCTAGGATTCCACCGATCGAACCCTGGCCAAGTTATCCGGCTCAGCCAGC
>CBFGOS010000015.1:0-17578 GCA_965650425.1 uncultured Lysobacter sp.
CCCACACCCGGCGCGCTTCGCCGGCCACCGCGACCGCGCGGTTCACAGCCGGCAAGTCAGTGGCGGCGATGGCGAGCCACGCGCCGTTAAGCCAGTTGGGGTCGAAAGCACCCACCAGGTGCCGGATCTCGCCCCGGCGCGCCAGTTCTGCCAAGTCCGGCTCCAGCGAGGGGGCGCCGACGGTGACGTGGGCGCCCGCGTCCAGCAGGGCAGCCACCTTACGCCGCGCGACGCTGCCACCGCCGACCACCACGACGGTGCGGCCGGACAGATCGACGAACAGCGGAAACAGCGAGGCGGGCATGGGGGCGGGACGGGCTGGAATAGGGGTTCGACGCTAGCCCTCGTCCCCGCTGTCGGGAAATGACATCGGCGCCTTCCCTTATTCCACGAAAGCATAAGCATTGAAATGTATCGCTTTAGTGGCTTTGCATTACAATCTGTCAATCCGAATAAAGAGATACGTCATGCGCATCCTCGCTCCCATGTCCTGTCCCGTCCGTCCGTCCAACGCCCATGGACTGGACCGTCGACCTGACCGGACACCGCGCTCATGACCCTCACCCAACTCCGCTACCTGATCGCCATCGCCGACTCGGGGCTCAACATCACCCTTGCCGCCGAGCGCGTGCACGCCACGCAGCCGGGGCTGTCGAAGCAACTCAAGCAGCTCGAGGATGAACTCGGTTTCCTGCTGTTCTCGCGCAAGGGTCGCAGCCTGGACTCGGTGACCCCGTCGGGCGAGCAGGTGCTGAAGCACGCCCGCCGCCTGTTGGCGGAGGCGAACAACATCCGTTCGTACGCGGCCAACCAGCGCCGTGACGGCCAGGGCAAGCTGGTGCTGGCCACCACCCACACCCAGGCACGCTTCGTGCTGCCGCCGGCCATTGCGCAGGTAAAGCAGGCGTACCCGCAGGTCAGCGTGCACCTGCAGCCGACCGCCGATGGTGAGGTGCTGTCGCTGCTGGCCAGTGGCGAGGCTGACCTGGCCTTGATCAGCACCGCGGGCGACGTGCCGGAGGGGGGCATCGCGGTGCCGCTGTTCCGCTGGCACCGCCAGGTGTTGGTGCCGAAGGACCACCCGCTCGCCGGCAACGCCGCGCCCGGACTCGCGCAGTTGGCGGCCTATCCGTTGGTGAGCTACGAATCGTCCATCCGCCCGGAGTCGTCGCTGCGTCGCGCGTTCGTCGAAGCGGGCCTGGAGCCGCAACTGGCGATGACCGCGCGCGACGCAGACTTGATCAAGACGTACGTGCGCGCGGGCCTCGGCGTGGGGCTGCTGGCCGAGATGGCCGTGAGCGCCCACGACGATGCCGACCTGCGCGCGTTGACTGCGCCGGCGGCGATCCCCGAATGCGTGGCCTGGGCGGTGCTGCCGCGCGAACGCGTGTTGCGCGACTACACCCTTGAGCTGCTGCACGCATTGGCACCGCAGTTGGACCGCCATGACCTGCGGCGCGTGCTGGCCGGCAACCAGGAGGCCCACTGGCCGGTGCCGCCCACCTGGACGGAACTTAGCCAGCCGATCACGGTGTAGTGGCGAAACGCTGCTTCTGGCGGCGACGCGAGTAGCACGCCGAGGGAGGTTTGGCACGCGTCAGTGGCACGCGCGCCAGGCACTGGGCGCATGCCGCCTTGCGTCAGGCCGCTTGGCTCGTCGTCGCGTAACTGGCGTCCCAGCTCTCGTGCAGTCCGCACTCGCGCTTGAGGCCGAAGAACCGCGTGTCCTCCTCGTTCATGCCGGCCTCCAGCCTGCGCGTGGAGTGCGTGTCGCCAATCGACACATACCCCGCGTGCCACAGCGGGTGGTAGGGCAGGTCATGGCGTTGCAGGTACTGCCACACGTCGCGGTCGGTCCAGTCGGCCAGCGGGTGCAGCTTCCAGCGGCCATCGCGCAACTCCAGGAAGTCGATGCCGGCACGGCTGGCCGATTGCTGACGCCGCAATCCGGCAATCCAGGTGCGCACGCCCAAATCGCGCAGGGCCCGTTGCATCGGTTCGACCTTGTGCGCGTGGTTGTAGCGGGAGATCCCCTCCACGCCCAGCGCCGCCAGCTGCGCCACACGCTCGGCATTCCACGCGGCGTTGTCGCGCGGATGGTAGACCTGCAGGTTAAGGTCGAGACGCTGGGTCAGCTCGTCAATGAACGCGTGCGTCTCGGGAAACAGGTAGCCGGTGTCCACCACGATCACCGGGATGTCCGCCTTTTGCCGTGTGACCAGGTGCAGGGACACGGCCGCCTGCGCGCCGAAACTGGACGACAGCGCATGCTCGCCGGCCTGCGCTTCCAGCGCCCAGGCCACGCGCTGCTCCGCGCTGAGCGTGCCCAGCCAGCGGTTGAGCTCGTCGAGCGCGCGCGGCGATTCGGCCGCGGTGATGGGGTCCGGAGGGCTCATGCGACCACCTCGATGCCGATGGTGCGATCGTCCCTGGCAGGCACGGCGACGACGCCCGCGCGTACCAGGTAGTCGCCGAAATATTCGCCGCCGATCCGCTGTGCGGCGTAATCCGCGAGCAACGGGTCGAGCGCGGACAGGATCGCGGCTTCGTCCACGTTCTCGCGGTGCAGACGGTTGAGGCGCTGGCCGCGGTGGTCGGCGCCGAGCATCAGGTTGTAGCGACCGGGAGCCTTGCCTACCAGCGCGATCTCGCCCAGGTACGGCCGCGAGCAGCCGTTGGGGCAACCGCTGAGGCGCACGTTGATGGGCTGGTCGCGCAGGCCGTGGCGGTCGAGCAGGCCTTCCAACCGGGTGATGAAGTCGGGCAGGTAGCGCTCGGCCTCGGCCATCGCCAGGCCGCAGGTGGGCAGCGCGACGCAGGCGATGGCGTTCAGGCGCGAGGGCGTGGCGCGCGCGTGCGTGTCCAGCCCGTGGCGCGCGACCAGCGCGTCGAGCTCCGCGCGGAGGGCCGCCGGCACGTTGGCGATGACGAGGTTCTGGTTGGCCGTCATGCGGAATTCGGGCGGGACCGCATCCCCTGCGGCGTCAGTGTCGCGCAGCAGCTGAGCGATTTCGCGGAAACCAGTGAGGTGGCTGAGCCCATCCCGGTCCCAGATGCGCCCGGCGATGATGCGCAGGGTCAGGTGCCAGCGCGTCGCGTCATCGTCGGACTGCACCCAGCCGAAGCGGTCGCCGTTATGCACGAAGCGGAAAGCGCGCGCCGGTTCCAGCGGGCCACCTGCGCGCTTCTCGACCTCGGCCTGGAACGCCTCCAGCCCGCGGTCGTCAATGGTGTACTTCAGTCGTGCGCGCTTGCGCAGCCCGCGGTTGCCCCAGTCGCGCTGGGTGGTGACGACGGCTTCGGCCACGCCCTTGAGCCGCTCCGGTGGAATGAATCCAATGACATTGCCAAGTCGCGGGTAGGTTTCCGGGTCGCCATGCGTCGCGCCCATGCCGCCGCCGACGGTGACGTTGTAGCCGCGCAGTTCACCGTCCTCGATGATGGCGATGAAACCCAGGTCCTGCGCGAACACATCCACGTCGTTGTACGGCGGGATGGCAAAGCCGATCTTGAACTTGCGGGGCAGGTAGGCGGTGCCGTAGATCGGCTCGGCCTCGTCGCCGCTGCCGGCCACTTTTTCCTCGTCCAGCCAGATCTCGTAGTAAGCGCGGGTGTTGGGCAACAGGTGCTCGGACAAGGCCGCGGCCTGCGCATGCACCGCGGCATGCGCGCGTGACTGGTGCGGGTTCGCTGCCACCGCCACGTTGCGGTTGACGTCGCCGCACGCGGCCAGCGTGTCGATCAACGCGGCGTTGATCGCCTGCATCGTCGGCTTCAGCTCGGTTTTGATCACGCCGTGGAACTGGAAGGCCTGACGCGTGGTGATGCGCAGGCCGCGCTCGGCGTAGGTGGTGGCGATGCGATCCAGCTTGAGCCATTGGCCGGGCGACACGACGCCGCCCGGGGTGCGGGTGCGGATCATGAACGAGTACGCCGGCTCCAGCTTCTGCAGGCGGCGCTCCTCGCGGACGTCGCGGTCATCCTGCTGGTAGCTGCCGTGGTACTTGATCAGCGTCTGGTCGTCCTCCTGCAGTGCGCCGGTGACCGGATTGGCCAGCGACGCCAGCAGCGTGCCGCGCAGGCGGCCGCTGTCGCGCTTGATGTCTTCGACCGAATGCGTGCTCATCAGTAAACGTCCCGGGCGTATCGGCCCTGCGCCTGCAGCGCGTTGAGATAGTCGGTGGCCTCTTCGGCCGATCGGTTGCCGTGCTCGGCAATCAGGGCCAGCAGGGCGGCGTGCACGTCCTTGGCCATCCGCGTGGCATCACCGCAGACGTACAGGTAAGCGCCGCCTTCGAGCCACGCATGGACCTCCGCGCCGTGTTCGCGCAGGCGATCCTGCACGTAGGCCTTGGGGGCGGGCGCGCGGGCTGCACCATCCAGCAACGTCACCTGGTCGCGGGAGAAGGCAAGGTCCAGCCGATGCAGTTGGCCGCGCTTGAGCGCCTCCTGCCATTCCGTCTGGTAAAGGAAGTCGGTGCGCGCGTGCGGGTTGCCGAAGAACAGCCAGTTGCGGCCGGTGGCACCGCTGGCGGCGCGCTCCTGCATGAAGCCGCGAAACGGAGCGACACCGGTGCCCGGGCCGATCATGATCACGTCGCGGCTGCCGTCGGTGGGCAAGCGGAACCGGTCGTTGTGTTCGATGAACACGGGCAGATGTTCGCCTTCTACGGCGCGGGCGAGGAAGTTGGAAGCCGCGCCCCAGCGCAGGCCATCATCGACTGTCGCTTCACTGTCGCTGTCGCGCTGAGCATCGTCGATGTCCCCCGCAGGGCCACCTTCCGTGCGGTACTCGATGTGCGCGACCGTCAGGTGCGCCTCGTCGCCCACGGCCTTGGTGCTGGACGCAATGGAGTACAGCCTTGGCACCAAGGGGCGCAGCGCCGCCACGAGGGCTTCTGCGGTCCACGCAGCGGGGTATGCGCGCAACAGGTCAATCAACTGGTGCTTGGCGAGCAGTTCCGTCAGGTTCCTCGGGTCTTCCGCCGACAATTGACGATCCAGCCCTTGGTCCTGGGCCAGCGCGGCATGCGCGACGAGGAACGGTCGCGACAGGCGGGTCAACTCACGCCGGCTGGACAGCCACTCGCGCAACGGCAAGGTCTGCCCGCCGTGACCGACCGGCTGCGTGCCATCCAACGCCAACGTTGCCAGCACCGCATCGACCAGGCGTGGCGGGTTGAGCGGCCACACGCCCAGCGCGTCGCCCGGTTGGTACTGCAGTCCGGAGCCCTCCAATGACAGCTCGAGGTGTCGGATGTCCTTGGCCGACGGCGCGCCAGTGCGGTCGCGGCCGGTGATGCGCAGATTTGCCAGCAGTTCGGCGTGGAACGGGTTGTCGCGCGTGTATTCGCTGGTGGCCGCTGCCAGCGGGCGCAACGGCGTGACCGTGGCAAGCGGCGCCTGTGGTTTCAGCGATTCCTTCGCCGCGGCCAACACACTCGCCAGCCACGGCGTGGACACCGTCTCGATGTCGAGGTCGGCGTCGCCGCGCGCGATCCAGCGTTTGCCACCCAGCTCGGCGAGACGATCGTCCAGCGCCCGTCCGATGGCGCAGAACTGCGGATAGCTGGAGTCGCCCAGCCCGAGCACGGCGAAGTGCAGCCGGGGCAGCGCCGGTGCGCGCTTTCCGCTGACGAATTCCACGAAGCCCCGCGCGTCATCGGGCGGGTCGCCGTCACCCTGCGTGCTGATCACCACCGCGAGGTAACGCTCCTGCTTCAGTTCGCGGGTGGGATAGGCATCCGCACGCAGCACGCGCACGTGCAAGCCCTCCGCCTCGACCTGCCGCCCCAGCGCCTCCGCCACGCGCTTGGCGTTGCCGGTCTGGCTGCCATACACGATGGTCAGTGTCGGCGCGGACTGCGGCTCCGTGGACGGTACGAGCGTAGGGCGCAAGGTGGGCGTGGCCTGGGCGCGGGCGAGCCCGGCGGCGTAGCCGGACAGCCACCACAGCCCGGCACCGTCCAGGTGGGTGGTGAGTTGCTCGACCAAGGCGGATTGCGCCTGCGTCAGCATCGAGGGTGTGGCGGAGGATTCTGGTGAGGCGGACATGCATACACCGCGGGGATTTCGACGCTGCCAGACTAGGCAGCCGGTTCCGCGCGCGGAAAGGAGCGGGGGTTATTCGCTTATGCCCTCGCTGTATTTCGTCCGTGTCGTACGGAGCCCCAATACTGGGCACACCCCACTTCATGCCCCTCGCTGCGGATGGAACTTCCCCCCGACCTGCTGTTGTTCATCGTGATCGGCTTTGCCGCCCAGTTGGTCGATGGCGCCTTGGGCATGGCCTACGGCGTGACCGCGTCCAGCCTGCTGCTGGGCTTTGGCGTGCCCCCCGCCATTTCCAGTGCCACGGTGCATGCGGCCGAATGCTTCACGACCGGCGCCTCCGCGGCCTCGCACCATGCCTTCGGCAACATTGACCGCAAGCTGTTCAAGCGGCTGCTGCTGCCCGGCGTAGTGGGGGCTGGCGTGGGTGCGTACCTCCTGGCCAGCCTGCCTGGCGATGGCCTCCGCCCCTGGATTGCCGGCTACCTGGTCTTGATGGGCGCGATCATCATCTACAAAGCATTCCGTGATTTCCCTCCCGCCGAGGTCGCCGCGCACGTCGCGCCGTTAGGCTTTTTCGGCGCGCTGATCGACGCGGTGGGTGGCGGGGGGTGGGGCCCGATCGTCTCCAGCAACCTGCTGGCGCGCGGTAACGGCCTGCGCCTGACGGTGGGTACCGTGAATGCGGTGGAGTTCTTCGTGACGCTGACCGCATCGCTGGTGTTCCTGGTCACCCTGGGCCTCGGGCACTGGGACATCATTCTGGGGCTGGCCATTGGCGGCGTCGCCGCTGCTCCGTTGGGCGCCTTGCTGGTCCGCCACGTGCACCCCCGACCGCTGCTGGTGCTGGTCGGCCTGCTGGTCATGGGCCTCAGCGCCCGCACCCTGCTCAAGCACTTTGGTGCGTTTTGAGTCACGATTGACACTGTTGCCGCGAGTTGCCAATTGAACCTTCCGATGTCCCAGCAGTTCCTGACGCCGCCCGTGCTCAGTCACCTCGACCGCCTTGAGGCCGAGAGCATCCACATCCTGCGCGAGGTCGCGGCCGAGTTCCGCAACCCGGTGATGCTCTACTCCATCGGCAAGGACAGTTCGGTGCTGCTGCACCTGCTGCTCAAGGCGTTCGCACCCGGCAAGCCGCCGATTTCCCTGCTGCACGTGGACACCGGCTGGAAGTTCCGCGAGATGATCGCCTTCCGTGACCGCCGCGCCGCCGAGACCGGCATCGACCTGCGCGTGCACACCAACCCGGAAGGCGTGGCCCAGGGGATCGGCCCGATCAGCCACGGCGCCACCGTGCACACCGACGTGATGAAGACCCAGGGCCTGAAGCAGGCGCTGGATCAGTTCGGCTTCGATGCCGCCATCGGCGGTGCGCGCCGCGACGAGGAGAAGTCGCGCGCCAAGGAACGCATCTTCTCGTTCCGCACCGCGCAGCATCGCTGGGACCCGAAGAACCAGCGCCCGGAGCTGTGGAACCTCTACAACACCCGCGTCCACAAGGGCGAATCGGTACGCGTATTCCCGATTTCCAACTGGACCGAACTCGACGTCTGGCTCTACATCTATCGCGAACAGATCCCGGTGCCTTCGCTGTATTTCGCGGCCGAACGCCCGGTGGTGGAGCGCGACGGCGCGCTGATCCTCGTCGACGACGAGCGCCTGCCGCTGGCCGAAGGCGAGGAGCCGCAGTTGCGCAAGGTGCGCTTCCGGACCCTGGGCTGCTATCCGCTCACGGGGGCGATCGACTCCGAAGCCGACACGCTGGAAAAGATCATCGCCGAGATGCTGGTGGCCACCACCTCCGAACGCCAGGGCCGCGTGATCGACCACGACCCCTCTGCCTCGATGGAAAAGAAGAAGCAGGAGGGCTATTTCTGATGGCCAGCGCACCATTGAACGAGATCGCCTCCAACGCCGTCGCGCAGGAGCACGATGACGCCGCGGCCGCCGTGGCCGCCTACCTGCACCAGCACGAGACCAAGGGCCTGCTGCGCTTCATCACCTGCGGCAGCGTGGACGATGGCAAGAGCACCCTGATCGGGCGCCTGCTGCACGACACCAAGCGCCTGTTCGACGACCAGCTGTCCGCGCTGGCGTCCGACAGCCGACGCCACGGCACACAGGGCGACGAAATCGATTTCGCGCTGCTGGTCGACGGGTTGGCTGCCGAGCGCGAGCAGGGCATCACGATCGACGTGGCCTACCGCTTCTTCAGCACCGACCAGCGCAAGTTCATCGTGGCCGACTGCCCGGGCCACGAGCAGTACACCCGCAACATGGCCACGGGTGCCTCCACCGCTGATGTGGCCGTGGTGCTGGTGGACGCCCGCAAGGGCCTGCTGACCCAGACCCGCCGCCACAGCTACATCGTCTCGCTGCTGGGCATCCGCCACGTGCTGCTGGCGGTCAACAAGATGGACCTGGTCGGTTATGACGAAGGCGTGTTCGAGCGCATCGTCGATGGCTACCGCGAGCTCGCCACGCAGCTGGGCATCGAGCACGTCACCGCGGTGCCGCTGTCCGCGTTGAAAGGCGACAACCTGCTGGAGCGCTCACCGCACACGCCGTGGTACGGCGGGCCGAGCGTGCTGGAATACCTGGAGACGGTGGACACCACGCGCGACCAGGGGGACATCGGATTCAGGCTCCCCGTGCAGTGGGTCAACCGCCCCGACCAGAACTTCCGCGGCTTCGCCGGCACCGTGGCATCGGGCGAAGTCCGTCCGGGCGATGCGGTGGTGGTGCTGCCGTCCGGGCGTCGCACGCGCGTCGACCGGATTGTCACGGCCGATGGCGACCTGTCGGTGGCCGCGGCCGGCCAGGCGATCACGCTGACCTTGGCCGATGAGATCGACATCAGCCGTGGCGACGTGATTGCCGCGGCCACCCGACCCTGCGAAGTGGCCGACCAGTTCGCGGCGCACCTGCTGTGGATGGGCGAACAGCGCCTCCTGCCCGGCCGCCCGTACTGGTTGAAGATCGGCACGCGCACGGTCACCGCCAGCGTCACCGAGATCAAGCACAAGGTCGACGTGAACACCCAGGCCCATCTGGCCGCCAAGCATCTGGAACTGAACGAGGTCGCGTACTGCAACCTCGGCCTGGACCAGCCGATCCCGTTCGAGGCCTACCGCGACAACCGCGACCTGGGCGCCTTCATCCTGATCGACCGGCAGACCAACGCCACGGTCGCCGCCGGCACGCTCGACTTTGCGTTGCGTCGCGCAGGCAACATCCACTGGCACCACGCCGACATCGACCAGGCCGCCCGTGCCCACAGCCTGGGCCAGACGCCGCGATGCGCCTGGTTCACTGGTCTGTCCGGCTCGGGCAAGTCCACCATCGCCAACCTGGTGGAGAAGAAGCTGCACGCGATGGGGCACCATGCCTACATCCTGGATGGGGATAACGTGCGCCACGGCCTCAACAAGGACCTGGGCTTCACCGACGAGGACCGCGTGGAGAATATCCGCCGCGTGGCGGAAGTGGCGCGGCTGATGACCGACGCGGGCCTGATCGTGCTGGTCAGCTTCATCTCGCCGTTCCGCGCGGAGCGGCGCATGGCCCGCGAGCTGTTCGGCGAAGGCGAGTTCATCGAAGTGTTCGTCGACACGCCATTGTCGGTGGCCGAGGCCCGCGACGCGAAGGGCCTGTACGCCAAGGCCCGGGCTGGCAAGATCCCCAACTTCACCGGCATCGACTCGCCCTACGAGATCCCGCAATCGCCCGAGTTGCGCCTCGACACGACGTCGGCGACTGCCGAGGCTTTGGCACAGCAGGTGGTTGACCGCTTGCTGGGCTGATCCCCTTGGCGGTGAGTCGCCCGCACGGGCGCACTCGCGCGCCGGTCGCCGGCCCGGAAGCGCTGGCTTTGGCACGCAGGAACCAAAACGCCCCGACCATTGGCCGGGGCGTTTTGATTCACTGACCCCTATCGGATCAGGCTTTTGCCGTCTTCTTGCGGAGCATCTCGTACACGAACAGCAACACGACGGCGCACACGATCGACACCACAAACTCCATCACGCCCCCACCCGCATACAGCAGGCTGCCGATGTAGGCGCCGGCGATGCCCAGCAGGATCGTGAAGATCCATCCCATCGGGTCCGCGCCCGGCTTGAAGAACCGCGCCATGACACCGATGACCGCACCAATGATGATCGTGTACAGGATCTCGCCCATATCGTTCCCCTCGTGATGATGGTGGGTACTGCCCGGCCGATGCTAGCAGCCGCCCGTCGGTGGACACGCTGCACTGCAGCGACAAGTCGGGGGGGCATAGCTGGGCCTCGCGGCAGGAGGGCCGACGCCCCGAAGCCCAGGTCCCGGAACGACGACGCCCGGCAGAGGCCGGGCGTCGCAGAGGGCTTGGCATCAGCGCAATGCGCTTGGCCTTGCGGGTGGCTCAGCAGCAGCCGTGCCCACCATGGCGCGTGCCGCTGTCGGCGACCACGCCCGCACCGTTGGTCTCGCCGCGCTGGCTGGCGTGGTGATGCGCCGCCACCACGTGCGCCACGCACGCCGTCACGCGCTTGCCCATCGGGATGTGCAGGAACTCGTTCGGGCCGTGCGCGTTGGAATGCGGGCCCAGCACGCCGGTGATCATGAACTGCGCGCCCGGGAACTTCTCTCCCAGCATGCCCATGAAGGGAATCGAGCCGCCTTCGCCCATGTACATGGCCGGCTTGCCGAAGTAAGCCTGGCTGGCCTCGTCGATGGCGGTCTCCAGCCACGGCGACATTGCCGGTGCATTCCAGCCGGTGGAGGCCTTCTCCAGTTCCATCGTCACCTGCGCGCCGTTGGGCGGATCCCGCAGCAGTTCGTTCTTCAGCAGGTCGCCGGCGGCCTTGCCGTCGGTGGTCGGCGGCAGGCGCAGCGACAGCTTCACCGCGGTGTGCGGGCGCAAGACGTTGCCGGCTGATGCCAGCGGCGGCATGCCGTCCACGCCGGTCACCGACAGGGCGGGGCGCCAGGTGCGGTTGAGGACCAGCTCACTCAGCTCGTCGGCCATCGGCTTGAGGCCGTCGACCAGCGGGAACTTGTCGAATACCGCGGTATCCAGCACCTCGGCGGCACGCTTTGCCTGCGCCAGGCGTTCGGCCGGGACTTCGGCATGGAGCTTGTCGAGCAGGATCTTGCCGGTCTTCTCGTCCTCGATGCGCGACAGGATCTGGCGCAGCAGGCGGAAGCTGGACGGCACCACGCCCGAGGCGTCACCCGAGTGCACGCCCTCGTTGAGCACCTTCACCGACAGGTTGCCGCCGGTCAGGCCGCGCAGCGAGGTGGTGCACCACAGCTGGTCGTAGTTGCCGCAGCCCGAGTCCAGGCACACCACCAGCGAGGGCTTGCCGATGCGGTCGGACAAATGGTCGACGTAGGCAGGCAGGTCATAGCTGCCGGATTCCTCGCAGGCCTCGATCAGGATCACGCAGCGTGAGTGCGGCAGCTTCTGGTCCTGCAGGGCCATGATCGCGGCCAGCGAGCCGAAGATCGCGTAGCCGTCATCGGCGCCGCCACGGCCGTAGAGCTTGTCGCCCTTCAGCACCGGCTTCCACGGACCCAGGTCCTCGTCCCAGCCGGTCATTTCCGGCTGCTTGTCCAGGTGGCCGTACAGCAGCACGCAGTCGTCGTTGCTGCCGCCGTTGGCCGCCGGGATCTCGACGAAGATCAGCGGCGTGCGGCCTTCCAGGCGCACTACCTCCAGCTGCATGCCGGGGATGGCCTGGGCATTCGCCCAGTTGGCCATCAGGTCGACCGCCTGGTCCATGTAGCCATGCTCCACCCACTGCTCGTCGAACATCGGCGACTTGTTGGGGATGCGGATGTACTCGACCAGCTGCGGGACGATTTCGTCGTCCCACTTCTTCGAGACGAAGTGGTCTACCTGCTTGGCGTCCATGACGGCCCTCGTGCGTGATGAAGGGGCATTTTACCCCGGCCGGAGGGGGTAGGAATTTTCCTACCCCCGCTTGCGCTCGATTCTGGGCGGCGGCGCGATGGTGGCCTATGCCGCCGGCCGGCCCCCTGCCGGACACTGAGCGCATGCCGTCACGGAGCGCGGCTCCACGCTGGTGCGGACGCCGGCAGGCACGGACACAGGAGAGGAACATGCTGGACATCACCCGGGTACTGCGGAGCGTGTTGATGGCCGGGTTGCTGGCACTGGCCTTTCATCCGGCCCGCGCTGCGGACCGGATCGACATCAACACCGCCGATGTGACGACGCTGGACCGCGTGCTGCTCAACATCGGCCCGGCCAAGGCCCAAGCCATCGTCGACTATCGCACCGCCAACGGCCCGTTTCGCAGCGTCGAGCAATTGGCCCTGGTGAAGGGTATCGGCCTGAAGACCATCGAAAAGAACCGCGACCGCATTCTCGTCGGCGCCGCCGCCCGGCGCCGGTGAACCCGATACCGGACAGGAATGCCGGAGGAAGCGGGGCCCCGCCCCGGACATGGATGTGTACCGCCCGGTTGCACAGGACGTGCGGCCGGGCGGCATCGCCCTGTCCGTTTGCCCTGACGGGGCGGCTAGACTGGCGGGCTTCCAATGTGGAGTGGATGGATGACGGCCGACAGCGGGCAGGCGGACGGGCACGTGCAGGTGATTCCCGCCAACGAATACCGGCGCGAACGCTGGCGCAACCTGTTGGGATGGACGCGCGAGATCGCGCGTGGCCACCTGACCCAGGATGGCTTCCAGGTCGATACGGACGACACGGGCGGGGAATGGGACTGGCGCCTGTCCATTGCCGAAATCGAACGCGATGCAGCGTTCTCCGCGTTCCCCGGCATCGACCGCGAGCTGGTGCTGCTCTCAGGCCACGGTATGCGTCTGCGCTTCGATGATGGCGAGGTGCACGAGCTGCACCCGCCGCACCAGCGCTTGCGGTTTGCCGGAGAGCGTGCGCTCACCGGCGAACTGCTCGAAGGCCCGACCCACGACTTCAACCTGATGTGGCGTCGTGACCGCATCAATGCCGAGGTCTGGCACCGGCCGCTGGTCGGGCCAATGGTGATCTTCACCGAGCCGCACGGGTTGTGGGCGGTGCACCTGCTGGCTGGGCGGGCCGCGTTTGACGGCGCTCCCGACCTGCCGCCGCTGGCGAGGGGCGACACCGTGCTGATCCGGGGCGGCGTGACGCGCCTGCGCCACGTGCTGCACGGTGGCGGCGAGGCGCTGATGATCCGTCTGTCGCCGCTCGTTGGCAGCTGAGGGCTAAGCTTCGATCCGGTTGTTGCGACGACCAGTCCTGCCGCTTTGGCACGCAGGACCGCGTCAGGGGTAGGTCAGGACCGCATTAGAGCAGCGCAGGCCCCAGCACCACCAGCAACACCAGCACCGATAGGCCCATCACGCTGGCTACCATCTGGCGGGCGCTACGTCCGCGTGCCCACAGCCAGATGCCCGAGAGGCCCAGCAGCAGCATGCCAATGGCGAAACTGTCAGCCAGCGCGATCCATGCCCAACCGCCGCCCACGCCCTTGTGCAGGCGGTTGAGGCCGGCCAGCAGGGAGTGACGCGACTGCTTCACTTCCGCGGTGGCGTTGCCCGGCATGTACTCCAGCGACCACGACTTGGCCGCGGTACCGCCGGACAGGTTCCACTTGGCCGGCTGGCGCACTTCATTGCCGCCCAGACGTGCCGGTTCCGGCTTGCCCTTGCGGATCACCTGTGGCTCCAGGCCGTGTGCCGTGCCCAGCCATGCGGCAAGGGCCTCGGGGGTATCGCGGGCCGCGGCTGGCACCTCCAGTACCACCCGGCCGCTGTCCTCGGTGTCGCCCTGCGGCCATGCGCCGTCACCGAAGCGGTGGTTCATCACCAGGCCCGTCAACCCGTAGATCACGGCCGCCAATGCGCCCCACGCACCGATCCAGAGGTGCAACTGGCGAACCCAGCGGTAGGCGGTGTTGCTGCGGCGGCGGGCGGCGGCATGCGCGAGCGGGGCGGTGGTGGTGTTCATCAAGGGATCCAGGGGCAAGAAGGGCCCGCACGCGAGTGCGGGCCCAAGGAACGCTACGTGGCGGGAATCAGAACTTGAAGCTGGCGGTCAGGTAGTACCCCCGCGGCGCACCCGGCGTGATGTTGTTGTTGGTGTGCGCCGACGCGTAGTACTCCTCGTCCAGCAGGTTCTCGACATTGAGTTGCAGCTTCACGTTGGCGTTGACGGTGTAGAACACCGCCGCATCGACGCGGGTATAGCCGGGCAGCACCACGGCATTGTCGGCGGCCGCGTACATGTCGTCGCGGTAGGTGGCGCCAAGACCGACGCCCCACTGGTCGTTGAAGTCGTAGCGGTTCCACAGCGAGGCGCTGTTGCGCGGCACGCTGGGGATTTCCTTATGGGTCAGCAGGTTCTCGCTGTCCTGGTACGCGTAACCGGCGATGATCTTCCACTGCTCGGTGAGTTCGCCGGACAGGCCGAGCTCCAGACCCTCGGTACGCTGGCCCTTGACCAGTTCGGATACGCCCGGGACGTTGGTGGCGACGGCCACGTTCTCCCGGTCCAGGCGGTACACCGCGGCGGTCAACGACAGCGCCGGCCGGATGTCCCACTTGGCGCCGACCTCATAGTTCTTGAACTCTTCCGGATCCAGCGCGGCATTGCTCAGCGACAGCGAGCTCAGCTGCTCGCCGGCGCGCGGCATGAACGAGTTGCTGTAGCTGGCGTACAGCGACACGGCTTCGGCCGGCTTGTAGACCAGGCCCACGCGCGGCGAGACGAGGTCGTCCTGGGTGCTGAAGTTGGCGCCGTTGCGGACATTGGTGAAATCGACGTCGAAGCGGTCATAGCGCAGGCCAAGGATGGCCTGGAATTTCGGCGAGAACTCGATCTGGTCCTGCACGTACACGGCGGCGATGTCGGTGGTGCCGGTGTTGGTGCTGTCGGTGGCACTCTGCTGGAAGGTGATCGGTCCGGTGTAGATCGGGTTGGACGCCGCCACGACGTTGGAGGCCCCAAACACGCCGGTCTCGCGGCGGTTACCGGTCACCTGGCGGCCGAACTCGGTGCCGACAAGCAGTGTGTGGCCAACGGTGCCGGTGCTGAAGCCGTAGGTCAAATCGGTCTGGTTGAACGCATTCTCGCGCGTGGTGAAGTTGTTGTACGCGCCCAGGGTGACCTGCGTTCCGGCAGCGTTGATGCTGCTCGGGAAGATGTTCTGGTAGAACTTGTCGTAATCACCGTACACGGTGGCGTTGCGCACGCGCACGCCGTTGGCGAAGTCGTGGGTCAGCACAGCATTGAATGCGTTGACGCGCGCCCACACCGGGCTGCGCTCGGCATCGCCGAAGAAGGTTTCCGGGTCGGTGTCCAGCGGGCGGCCCTGGAAGGAGGGCACACCGCGGTCGGCCACGCGGTCGTCGCGGAAGTGCTCGTAGCTCAGGTTCAGCGTCGTCGCCTCGCCCAGGCGGAAGGCCAGGGTCGGGTTCAGGCCATACCGGCGCAGCTCGTAGCCGTCGCGGTAGCTCTCCGAATCCTCGCCCATGGCGGTGACGCGGAAGGCGACGGTGTCGTTGATCCCGTGGCCCACGTCCACCGAGGCGCGGCGGCGGTCCCACGAGCCAAGCTGCAGGTTGAACTCGCCGTGGTCGTGCCAGTCGGCCTGCTTGGTCACGCGGTTGATCACGCCGCCCGAGCCGCCGCGGCCAAAGATCATCGCGTTGGGGCCCTTCAGGCCTTCCACGCGCTCGATGTTGTACAGGTCACGCATGTACTGCACGTCGTCGCGCAGCCCATCGACGAAGAAGTCGGCAGTGGAGCTGTTGCCGCGGATCACGGTGGTGTCGCGGTTGCCTTCGCCCTGCGCCATGGTGATGCCCGGCATGTAGCGCACCACGTCGCCCATGCTGTTCATCGCGGTGTCCTTGATCAGCTCCTCGGTGACCACCGAGATCGACTGCGGGGTATCGCGCAGCAGGGCATCGGTCTTGGTCGCGGTGCGGGTGGTCTTGGGGTCGTAGCCGGTCAGGTGAACGCCATGCACTTCCACCTTGTCCAGGTCGGTCGGGGCCGCCAGGGTGGCCGAGGCGGCGGTGGCCGTGCCGACATGGCCTTCGCCTTCGCTGGCTGCGAAGGCCGGGAAGGCGATGGCAAGCGAGAGGGCGACAGCGAGGGGAGATCCTTTCGGGAGGTGCGACTTCATTGCGTTTGACGTGTGTCGGCCAGGAGGGCCGGGTCAGTTGTTGGTGGAAATGATAATGATTCGCAACACGAATTGCACGTGATTTCGATCAAGTTGATCGAAGATGGCTCTGAAGAGGGCGCGACCAAGGTCGCGGGCGGCAATTTGCGAATGATCAAAGTGCCGGGGGAGGCGGCCACCTAGAGTGCCGGCTCCACGAATCGGGTAGCGATCCCCCATGGCGTTTGTGCTTTTCGAGTCCGGAGACCACCGCTGCGTGGCCTTCAACGACCTGGTGCGCGGCGACGACGGCGTCCAGGCCAACCAGTTCCTGATCCAGGATGGCCGGCATTCGGCGGTGCTCGATCCGGGCGGTGCGCTGGTCTACAACCCGCTGATGCTTGCCCTGGGCGCTTACATCAAGCCCAACGAGGTGGACCTCGTGCTGTGCTCGCACCAAGACCCTGACATCATCGGTGCGGTGGACAAGTGGCTGCTGTACACGCAGGCGACCGTGGTCTGCTCCAAGCTGTGGGGCCGTTTCGTGCCGCACGTGGTGCCGGGTTACATGAAGAACAGCGGCGCCGACCGCTACCTGCTGCTGCCGGATGAGGGGGGGCTGATTCCGCTGGGCAATGCGGTGATCCGGGCGGTGCCGGCGCACTTCATGCATTCAGTCGGCAACTTCGGGTTCTACGACCCGCAGGCGCGGATCCTGTTCTCGGGCGACGTGGGGGCCTCGTTGATCCCCAGTGGCGAGGTCTACCGTTTCGTGCCGGACTTCCGTGCGCACGTGGCGAAGATGGAGGGCTTCCACCGCCGCTACATGGGCTCCAACCGGGTGCTGCGCCTGTGGGTAGACATGGTGCGACGGCTGGACCCGCAGATGATCGTGCCGCAGCACGGCCTGCCGTTCCGCGGCGAAGCCATCGGCCAGTTCCTGGATTGGCTGGAGCGGCTGGAGTGCGGCATCGACCTGCTGGGGCCGGCCGACTTCAGGGTGTGAGCGTCACGGTACGTCGAGTCACCGGACCAGACGGCGCCGCGCTACGTCGGTTGGCCGCATGGCCTGCGGGGCGCCGCGTCAATCGCGGTCGTCGCGGGTCCAAATGCCCACGTCGTCCACCTTGACCGGGAACTTGACGACCGGCTCGTAGGCAGGGGCGCACAGCGCGCGCCCATCGCGCACGTCGAACTTGGCGCCGTGGAGGACGCATTCGATGGTGGCGTCGTCACCGTCGAACTTGCCTGCGGACAGTTCGAAGTCCTCGTGCGAGCACTTGTCCTCCATCGCGTAGTAATCGCCGTCGTAGTTGACGACCAAGATGGCGGTGTCGCCGTCCCAAGCCACGGTGGATTCGCCGGGGAGCAGCTGCGAGGTGGCGCAGACGAAGGTCCAG
>CBFGOS010000016.1:0-17310 GCA_965650425.1 uncultured Lysobacter sp.
CCAGGTCCTTGGCCGCGACCATCAATCCGGAGACCGCCCCGGCCGAAAGCAGCGGCACGAAGCGCTCGGGCGGCATGGCGCCGCCGGGCTGGAGCCCGAGCCGACGCAGTATCAGTACGCCCGTCGCCACCAGGAAGGGCTCAAGCACGTTGCCCAGGATGTACTGCAGTGGCCCGGGCCAATAGCCCAGGAAGCCATCCACGATGTCGCGCGAGTGCAGCGCGATGAGGGTGCCATTGACGTGGCGCGCGGCGATGGTCGCCGCCGCCAGCCACGGCCACCAGCGCCGGGGCAACCACCACAGCGCGGCAAACAGCGCGCCATTGGCCAACAGCCAGTGGAAGAACCCTACCTGCAGCAACGCCAGGTAGAGCACGCCCATGGCGAAAAAGACCCCAGCGCCAGTGGCCCAGTATTTCGCTTGCGTGACTGGCGCACGTTGCCAGGCAGCCGTTGCCTGCAGTGGAGGAAAAGGGGGGCTCATGCGCGTAGCGTAGCGTGGCCGCGCAGTGGCGTGGCCGGTAATCCCCAAATGAGAAAGGCCGGCACGAGGCCGGCCTTTCGGTGCCAATGCGGCGGATCAGCCCTGTTTGGTGGGTGCTGCCGGTGCGGCAGTCGCGGGCTTTGCCGGTGCGGCCGCGGAGGCCGAGGCCTGCCAACCGCAGGTGCGGCCTTCGTTCTGCTGCTTCAGCCAATCCTGCAGCGGCGCGAAGTACTCCAGCACGGCGGACGCATCCATCTTCTCGCCGCCGGTCAGTTCCTTCATCGTCTTCTGCCACGGCTGGCTGGCGCCCTTGCTCAGCATGGCCTGGAAGCGCTTGCCGGCCTCCGGGTTGCCGTAGAACGAGCACTCGTGCAGCGGGCCCTTGTAGCCGGACGCATCGCACAGTGCCTTGTAGAACTGGAACTGCAGCACGTGCGCCAGGAAGTAGCGCGTGTACGGCGTGTTGCCCGGCACGTGGTACTTGGCGCCCGGATCGAAGAAGTCCTCGCCGCGGGCGGCGGCCGGGGCCACGCCCTGGTACTTGGCCTTCAGCTCCCACCACGCCTTGTTGTAGTCGCCCGGCTTGATCGAGCCGTCGAACACGCCCCAGCGCCAGCGGTCGATCATCAGGCCGAACGGCAGGAACGACACCTTCGCCAGCGCCATGCGCATCTGCGCGTTCACCAGCGCCTCGTTGCTCTGCTGCTGCTCGCCGACCAGGCCGATCGACTGCAGGTACTTGGGCGTCATCGACAGCACGATGGTGTCGCCGATGGCCTCGTGGAAGCCATCGTGCGCGCCCTGCTGGAACAGCGGCGGCAGCTTGTTGTAGGCCGTGTAGTAATAGACGTGGCCCAGCTCGTGGTAGATGGTGGTGAAGTCTTCCTCGTTGGGCTTGATGCACATCTTGGTGCGCACGTCGCCGGCCATGTTCATGTCCCACGCGCTTGCGTGGCAGACCACGTCGCGATCACGCGGCTTGATGAACTGGGTCTTGGTCCAGTAGCTCTCCGGCAGCTTGGGCATGCCCAGCGCGGTGTAGAAGTCCTGCGCGCGCTCGGTCATCGAACGGGCCACCGCCGTCTGCGCGGCGTGCTCGATTTCCGCCAGGTCCATCGGCGAGCGCTCGCCCGGGTGCTTGGCCAGCTCGGCGTCGTAGGCGGTGCGGTACTGCGCCTGCAGCGCGCTGGTGATGTCCAGGCTGCCGGCGTTGGGATACGGCGCCAGGATGTCCCACAGGTTGCCCCAGTCCTGCTGCCACATGTTGCCCATCAGGTGCGCGGGCAGCATGCCGCCGGCCACGTGGCCCTTGTCGGCACCGTACTTGGCGTCCAGGCGGGTGCCGGCGTAGCAGTGCAGTTGTTCGTACAGCGGCTTGACCTGGCCCCACAGGCGGTCGGTTTCCGCTGCGATCTCGGTCGGGGTCATGTCGTAGCCCGAACGCCACATCTCGCCGGCGTCGGCGAAGCCCATTTCCTTGGCGCCTTCGTTCACCAGCTCGACGAAGCGGGTGTAATCCTTGCGCATCGGCTGGGCGATGGTGTGCCAGCCCTGCCAGGCATCCAGCTGCGCGGTGTAGTCGCGGCTGTTGCGCAGCACGTCCTCAAGTTCACCCAGCTGGCGGCACTGCTTGGCCTCGCCCTCGCCGGTGCAGTACGTGCCCGAGCCGTACATGCCTTCCATCTTGGTGGCGATCTTGGTCAGCTCGGCCAGCTTGGCCGGATCCTTGGGCGCCGGCATCGCGGTCGCCAGCTTCAGCAGATGGATGGCACGGGCGGTCTCCGGCGACATCTCCTTGCCTTCGAACTTGCGGGCCTGCTCGATCCAGCTGTTGAGCTGCGTCAGGTAGCGCTCGTTGGCCTTGGCCGACAGCAGCTGGCTGTCGTCATTGATGTAGGTGGAGGACAACCACTGCGCGGCCGTCAGCTCCGGATACATGGCCAGGTATTCGGCATTGACCCGGGCGATGAACTGGTCTGCGGTCTCGCCGGCCGGCGCGGTCGTGGCGGTGCCGGTGGCGGGGGTGGGCTCCTTCTTGCAGCCGGCCATGCCCAGCACCGAGGCGGTAACGCCAAGTGCGAGCAGCGTGCGGATCGGGGACATGCGCATGGTTCCTCAGGGTGCGGGCGCGCGGGAGGCGCTGGTTCGCGAAGGCTAGTGGGCGCGGGGGGGTGGCGCAAGTCGCCGGGCGGCAGGGTCGGGGTCGCGTGACGCTGGGCACGTCGTTATCGTGCTTTCCGCGATGCGCGGCGCAGCGGCTATCGCAATGGCGCTACCGGCCGTTCGCCGGGTCAAACCGGATCAGTCCGGCAGGCTGGCACGGCGGGCTTCACGGTCGGCGAGGCCGCGTTCATGCAGCCAGTCCCAGGCCAGCGCGGCGTCCTCATGGAAGTAGGCCGATGCCGAACCCAGGCGGAACGTGTAGCCCCACGCGTCCATGTCGGCCAGCACGCGCTCGTGGCCGACGCCCGGCAGTTCATCACCGAGCAAGGCCTGCAGTACGCACACCGCATCCTCCTCTTCGATGGAGTCGGTGGCATCGGTATGTACCTGCGCGCGCTGCTGTGGCGGCAGCACGATCAGGTGGCAGGCTTCATGGAGCAATGAGTGCACGGGCGTGTCATCGCGCGCGTACACGTGCGTGCCGATGATCCCCGCCTCGCATTCGCCCCAGTAGCTGCCGGGGATGGCTTCGCCGTCCCCGACGCGGATCAGCGCCAGGCCATAGCGGGCGAGCAGGGCGGCAGGCGCCTCGAATCCAATGTCGGCGAGGGTGAGCATGGTGGAGCAGGCGGCGGTCCCCAACCGCCGCCGAAGTCGATCAAGCCTGTGCCACGTTCTCGGGCAACTCGATCGAGATGTCCAGCACGTCGTAGTCGCCGTGCTTTTCCTTGGAGACCTTGATCGCGTCTTCCGGCACGTGGACGTACTTGCGGATCACCTCGAGGATCTCCTGCCGCATGCGCGGCAGGTAGTCCGGCGCGCCCTTGGCGCCGCGTTGCTCGGCGATGATGACCTGCAGCCGGTTCTTGGCGGCGCTGGCGGACTGTTGCCTGGGCTTGAGGAAATCAAAGATACCCACGGATCAACCTCCAAAAATCTTGCTGAGGAAACCCTTCTTCTCGACGGTGGTGAAACGCATCGGGCGGTTGTCGCCCAACAGGCGGGCCACCGCGTCGTCGTACGCCTGCGCGGCGTCGGACGTGGTTTCCAGGATGACGGGCTCGCCCTTGTTGGAGGCATTCAGCACATCGCCGGATTCGGGGATGACGCCGATGGTCTTGAGGCCCAGGATTTCTTCAACGTCGGCGATGCTGAGCATCTCGCCGGTCTCCACGCGCTTGGGGCTGTAGCGGGTGAGCAGCAGGTGCTCCTTGATCCGCTCGCCGTTCTCGGCCCTGCGGGTCTTGGACGCCAGCAGGCCCAGGATGCGGTCGGAGTCGCGCACCGAGGACACTTCCGGGTTCACCACCACCACGGCCTGGTCGGCGTAGTACATGGCCAGGAACGCGCCCTTCTCGATGCCGGCCGGCGAATCGCACAGGATGTAGTCGAAGCCTTCGTCGGCCAGGTCCTTGAGCACCTTCTCCACGCCTTCCTTGGTCAGCGCGTCCTTGTCGCGGGTCTGCGAGGCAGCCAGCACGAACAGGTTCTCGAAGCGCTTGTCCTTGATCAGCGCCTGCTTCAGCGAAGCCTCGCCGTTGACGACGTTGACGAAGTCATACACCACGCGGCGCTCGCAGCCCATGATCAGGTCGAGGTTGCGCAGGCCCACGTCGAAATCGATGACGGCGACCTTGTGGCCGCGGCGCGCGAGGCCGCAGGCGATGCTGGCGCTGCTGGTGGTCTTGCCGACGCCGCCTTTGCCCGACGTGACTACGATGATTTCGGCCAAGTGATGTTCCTCCGGTGGTGCGGCGTCAATCCAACGCCGCGAGTTTGAGTTGCCCGTCTTCGAGCCAGACCTGCACGGCCTTGCCGTACAGCTCCTTGGGAATGTCTTCCAGCACTTTGTAATGCCCGGCCACCGCGACGAGTTCCGCATGGAACTCGCGGCAGAAGATCCGCGCCTTGTCGTTGCCTTGCGCCCCGGCCAGCGCGCGACCGCGCAGCGGGCCATAGATGTGCACCGAGCCGTCGGCGATGACCTCCGCGCCTGCCCCCACCGTGCTGAGCACTGTGAGGTCGCGGTTGTCGGCGTAGACCTGCTGGCCCGAGCGCACCGGTGCAGCATGCATCAAGCCGGGCTGCCCTGCATGCGCCGCGGGCGCAGCGCGCACCGGCTGCGGTTCGGGTTCCGGGGCCTGGCGCTTGGGTGCCGGCGGCTCGGCGGCCGCGGCGGCCTCGCCTTCGGCCCGTTCGTACTGCGCGCGGAACTTGGCCAGCAGCGGCAGGCCAAGCGATTCGGCCAGGCGCTCGGTTTCGCTGGTGCCGTAGGCGATGGCGACGGGCAGAACGCCCGCCTCGCGCAGCCCATCGATCAGGGCCTGCACCGTGGAGGCCAACGGCACCTGGCTGAGCCCGCCAAAGTCCAGCACGACCGCGGCGCGCTGGAACAACTTCGGCGCGCGTTGCACGCGACTGCGCATTTCTTCGACCAGGCGCGGCACGTCCAGCGTGCGCACGCGCAGGTTGGCGATGCCCACCTGGCCGATCTTCAGTTCGCCTGCCTGTTCGTAATCGAACGCGTTTGCACTCATGGGCACGTCCCCGTGAGCCGGTGCGCGGCAACCGCACTGCGGGGCTGGGTGATCCAGGGCTCATGGGGAAGGGCATTGCCGTAGGTGTCGCGCACCCAGGCGTAGCTGCACAGGGGTTTCATCAGCATCGCGGCGCGCACGCCGGTTTCCTCCATGACGTGCTGGCCGACTTCGCGGAAACCGAAGCTGCCGTGGAACAGCAGCACCGGGTCGTTGGTGCCTTCGAGGAGCACTTCGCAGGCCATCTGCGGGTAGCGCAATTCGGCGTAGCTCTGGGCGTCGGCGTAAAACGCACGGCCCACGCCACCGCCGCGGCGGCGGCTGGCCACCACGATGCGGTCGATGTAGAAGAACTCCGGGTACCGTTCGCGGAACCAGCGGAAGTTGCTGCTGTCGTGGTTGGCGTAGCTGCCGAAGCCGATCAGGAAGCCGGCCAGGGTGCCGTCGCGCTCGGCGACGCGGAAGTACTCGGCGTTCTCGTAGAGGTGACGGAGTCTTGCGGCATCCAGCGGCAGGATCGCGGGTCCGGCGGCGTTGTTCAGTGCTAGGACGGAATCCAGCTCGTGCTCGCGCACGTCGCGGACGACGATCGACATTCCGGGCTCCAGTGTTTCGTGGGGCGGGGCGATGCAGCAGCCCACCGCCGGCGATTATCGCATGGTCGTTGGCGGCGGGCGACCGGGCGGGCCCCGCCGGGGTGAGGAATATTTCCCCGTTCAGGCATGACTTTCGGGCGGCACGGCCGCGGCAGGATGCCGCTACGATGCGGACATGCTAGCCCGCCTGAACCATTCCCGACTGCTGCGCTACGCCGGCCTTTTCACCTGGGCCATGGTGGGGTGGTGGTTGTTGTCCGTCTGGCTGGACCCGGCCTATTTCTCTCCCGAGTTGGCCGAGCCGGGCGAGCCGGTCTTCGATCCCCGGGGACGGGTCCTGCGCTGGCTGGCCGCCTATGTCGCGTTCGGCGGCGTCTACTGGTGGATGACCCGGTCGCTGGGCCAGCGGGTGGCCGGCTACGTCGACCACCTGCTGCTGCTGGTGTTGACGGTGTGCGCCATCGCGGTGGGCTTCTTCTCCGGTTCCGGCCTCGGCAGTGCGCTTTTGATGGTCATGGCCGGCCTGCTGCCCTGGCTGCTTACCCTGCGGGTGGCCATCGTGTGGCTGGTGGCGAGCAACCTGGCCATCATCCCGGTGTTCGTCGAGGCACTGGACTTCCCGCTGCTGATCGCAGTGATCCAGTCGCTGCTGTACATGGGCTTCTCCAGCTTCGTGTTCGTCACCGCGCTGGTGGCCAAGCAGCAGGCCCAGGCCCGCGAGGAGCAGCGCCGCCTCAACGCCGAGCTGCGCGCCACCCGCCTGCTGCTGGCCGAAAGCGCCCGGATCAACGAGCGCACCCGCATTTCCCGCGAACTGCACGACCTGCTGGGTCACCACCTGACCGCCCTGAGCCTCAACCTGGAGGTGGCAGGGCACCTGTCCGAAGGGCGGGTCAAGGAGCACGTGCAGCAGGCCCACACCCTGGCGCGCCTGCTGCTGACCGACGTCCGCGAGGCGGTCAGCACCCTGCGCGAGAGCGGCGCGATCGACCTGTCCGCCGCCTTGCGGCCGTTGGCCGAGAACGTGCCGGCGCTGGAGATCCACATGGACATCGAGTCGCCGCTCACCCTGGACGACCCGGAGCGCGCGCACGTGCTGCTGCGCTGCACCCAGGAAATCATCACCAATACCGTGCGCCACTCCGGCGCGCGCCACCTTTGGATCGAGGCGCGGCGCGACGACGGTTGCGTGCACATCAAGTCCCGCGACGACGGCCGAGGCGCCGACGCGCTGGTGGCGGGCAACGGCCTGCGCGGGATGCGCGAGCGCGTGGCGCAATACGGTGGCACGATCGAAATTGAAACCCGGCCCGGGGCAGGCTTCCGCCTGGACCTCCGTTTGCCGGCCTCGGCGACGCAGGTCGCCGCCTGTGAAGGAGTCAGTGGATGATTCGCGTGTATTTGGTGGACGACCAGACCCTGGTGCGGCAGGGCGTGCGCTCGTTGCTGGCACTGGCCGAGGGCATCGAGGTGATCGGCGAGGCCAGCGATGGCAAGCAGGCCGTTGAGCTGATCCCGCAGATCAAGCCCGACGTGGTGCTGATGGACATGCGGATGCCGGTCATGTCCGGCCTGGAGGCGCTGCAGGCGTTGGCGCGGATCGGCCAATTGCCGCCGACGATCATCCTGACCACCTTCGACGACGACCAACTGGTGCTGGCCGGCCTCAAAGCGGGCGCCAAGGGCTACCTGCTGAAGGACGTGTCGCTGGAACAGCTGGTTGGCGCGATCCAGGCCGTGGCCGACGGCGGCTCGCTGGTGCAGCCGGCAATGACCCAGCGCCTGCTGTCGGGGCTGGAGCACATGCGCAACGAGTTCGTCAGCCTGGACCGTCCGGACCCGCTGACCGAGCGCGAGACCGAGATCCTGCGGCTGATGGCGGGCGGCTTCTCCAACAAGGAGATCGCCAATTCTCTGGGCGTGGCCGAGGGCACGATCAAGAACCACGTGTCCAACATCCTCAGCAAGCTGGGCGTACGGGACCGTACGCGCGCCGTGCTGAAGGCGTTCGAGCTGCAACTGGTGTGATGTGCCGGTGAAGCCGGTCCGCCGGCAGGAAGGTGAACCGGTGCCGCACTCTGGCATCTCGCCTCGCCGGCCCGCGCTTGATACGATGGCAGGTCTGTGCCCAGACCCGCCCCGGGCAACGGCCCTGGAGAACCTGAATGACCCGTCTGCTTGAGATTCTGATTTCGCTGGCGATCGTCGCCGCGCTGTTCCTGATTGTCGGCATCGTGCTGCCGTCGAGCCGCCACCTTGAGCATTCGGTGGAAACCAACCGCAAGATGTCGATCGTGTTCGACACCCTCAACAGCCTGCGCCGCTTCAAGGACTGGAACCCGCTGGTACTGCGCGATCCGGCCGTCAAGCTGTCGCTGTCGGGCCCGGAAGCGGGCGTCGGTGCGCGTCTGGACTACGAGTCGCAGGAACGCGGCATCGGCACCGGCAGCTGGACGCTGGTCGAGAGCGAGAAGAACAAGCGCATTGCCTATGACCTGGAGACCGTCGAGCCGGGCCGCAACAAGCGCATGGAGTTCCTGCTCGAGCCGACCGGCCGTAACAACCGCAACGTGCAGATCACCCAGACGTTCGATATCGATTACGGCTGGAACCTGCTGGGCCGTTACGCCGGCATGTACGTCTCGAGCAACGTCGGCGAAGACATCAAGATGGGCCTTACCCGCCTGAGCAACATGCTGGCGACGGTGCCCAACTACGACTACAACGAGTTGGCCAAGGCTGATGCCGCCGCCGCGCCGAAGCTGGCTGATCGTGGCGCCGAGAACGTCCTTGTCGTGACTGCTGCCGTCGAGCGCAACAACGAGAAGGTGCAGTCCACCATGAACAACAACATGCAGTGGATCAACAAGGTGATGGCCGCGAACGGCCTCGAAGCCGCCGGTCCGGTGCGCATCGTGACCAACGAGTTCGGCTCGCAGACCTACTCGTTCGACGTGGTGCAGCCGGTCCGCAAGGCCGGTGCCACCGGCAAGCTGGACATCAAGCTCGAGGGCCCGGTGACCGCCAATTACACCGAGCCGACCAAGATCGCCGTGACGCGCTTCAAGGGCCACATGGCCAACCTGAACCGCATCCGCGACGCGCTGCGTGGCTGGGCCATGACCCGCGGCTACGAGACGACCGAGCGTCCGTACGAGAACTGGATCGGCGGCCTGGACAAGGGCTTCACCGAGGAAGGCGAGTTCGAAGTGGTCTGGGCGGTCAAGTAAGCCCTCCACTCCAACTCCCGGAAACAGGACGCGCCGCGCACACCGCGGCGCGTTTTGTTTTGGGCGACGGAAAAACTCGCCCGGCTTGGTATCGTGACCGGCGCGGAACAGACGGAGCAGGAACGATGCAGACCAATCCGGGAGCGAGGCATGCGCCGGTGCGCGTGGTGGCGGGCCGTTGGCTCGCTGCCCTCGGGGCGGTGCTGGCTGCGCTGGCGGTGGGACTTGCGGCCTACGCATCCCACGGTGTCGAAGGCGAGGCGCAGTCGCGGCTGCAATCGGCCGCGCTGTTCCTGTTCGGACATGGCGTGGCGCTTGCGGCGTTGGCGCCGTTGGCGGCCGGTCGCCTCTGGCGGGTGATCGCTCTGCTGGCGCTGGCGGTCGGCACGCTGCTCTTCTCCGGTAGCCTGGCGCTGCATGTGTTCCTGCAATGGCCTACGGCGCTGGCACCCACGGGAGGCACCCTGATGATGGTGGGGTGGCTGGTCTGGGCGGTAGCCGCCGTGCGGCAGTGAGGGGGACCATGGCGCGCATTGCACGTGGGTTTGATACCGAGGCCGCGTTCGAACACCTGGCGAAACGCGACCGCAAGCTGGGGGCGTGGATGCGGCGGATGGGGCCGATCCCGGCCGACCCGCGTTGGCGCAAATCGTTCGATCCGGTGGATGCGCTGGCCCGGGCCATCCTTTACCAGCAGTTGAGCGGCAAGGCCGCGGCGACCATTGTTTCTCGCGTCGAGACGGCCATCGACAGCGACCGCTTCCATTGCGACACGCTGGCGCGCTGCGACGACGCGACCATCCGCGCCTGCGGGGTGTCGGGCAACAAGCTGCTGGCGCTGCGGGACCTGGCGCTGCGCGAGTCACGCGGCGAAATTCCCGACCTGCGGCGCATGGCGGGCATGGACAACGACGCCATCATCGCCGCGCTGGTGCCGGTGCGCGGGGTCGGCCGCTGGACGGTCGAGATGATGTTGATGTTCCGCTTGGGGCGACCCGACGTGCTGCCCGTGGATGACCTGGGCATCCGAAAGGGCGCACAGGTGGTGGACAGGCTGGACGAAATGCACACGCCGAAGGAACTGGCCCAGCGCGGCGAGAAGTGGGGGCCGTACCGGACCTATGCCAGCCTGTATCTATGGCGCATCGCCGATGCGGGCGGCAACGCGAAAGAGCCGGTCAAGCGTTCCCAGGAGTGACGGCGCGGATCCCTTCGCGTTGGGAGCTGCCTGGATGAATCGTTCATGCGGGGGATCCCGGGCCGGGCGGGAAACCCGCCGGGGATGGGCGGGTCAAAGACCGCCCGGATCGTGCGCACGCCAAGCCCAATGCCACGGCTCATACACGATGCCGTGTGGGTTGTCGCGCGGGTAGCTCATGTGGAAGCCGTAGGTGCCTGCGTGCGAGCGCAGCCAGGCAAACGCCGCGGTGTGCTCGAACGATTCCTCGGCGGGCGGCTCGCCGGGCGTGCCGATGTCCAGCGCCAGCCCGGAGTGGTGCTCGCTGAAACCCGGTGCGGCGTTGACGTTGAGGATTTCCTCCACCGACAGGCCGCGGGCACGCTTGCGCTCGAAAATCCCCAACTGGTAATCATGGCTGCGGTAGCCGGAAATTGCCTCCAGCACGACGCCCTCGCGCAGCGCACCCTCGCGCATGTGCAGCCACGCACGCGCGGCGTCGTTGTGCAGCCACAGGGGGCGTCGGTATCGATCGAATCCTGCCAGTGCCAGCCAATCCGGCTCGGCTACCAGCGACAGCCCCGTGCGCGCCGCATAGCTCTCCTCGGCCAGCCCCAGTTGTGCAAGCCGGTCATGCAGGCGATCCAGGGGCAGCGTGCGAACGTGCTCCAGGCCGGGCCGGCGGTGCATGACCTCCGATTCCAGGGCCCCGAGGGCGTCGTCCAGCCCCGCCTCCAGTCGCAGCTGCCAGACCAGTGGCTGCAGGCCCTCGGGCAGGTCGGCGGCGAGGTAGCGTCCATCGCGCTTCCGCCGCAGCACGTGCCGCGCCCGCGCGATGGCCCGCGCGTCGTGGTTGCCGCGTGCCTTGAGCAGGCCCGCGGGCCAGATCTCGATCTCCGGGGTGTTGATCAGGCGTTGGGGAAGGCCGCGCATGCGGGCAGGGTAGTCCCGGTGAGGCCCCAAGTCACGTGGGCTGGCGCAGGGCGTCGAGAAGCGCATCGGGCCGTTCCAGCGACAGCAGCAACGACTTTCCCGAACGGGTGGGCAGCCACAGCACGCGGCGGCGCGAGGTAAGCAGGCAGAAGCCCCGACTGCGGTCACGCAGCAGGAACCAGCCCGCATGGAACCCCGGCAAGGCCATTCCAAATGTCTTCAGCGCCGGCCGTAGCTCGGTGCGCTCGTCGAGGTCCACGATGCGCGCGCGTGCCAGGTCGAGTTCGCTGACCGTGACCTTGCGCTGGAACAGCGCGGCCTTGACGACCAGTGTGCCGTTCTCCAGAAGCACCCGCCGGCGCGCGAGGCCCCAGAACGTGATCGCGGCGACCAGGATGATGGTGAGTAGTCCGAACGCCAATGGCGCCTCAACCCTCGCAAGGGTGGGGGATGACGTCCCTTCGACCCATGCGAACGCGATGACGACCAGGGGTACGAGAAGCAAGCCGCCCAAGAGCCAGGCAGCATGCGATGGGGGCGGCGTTACGGCAAAGGTGCGGGTCATGGGCCTGGCTCCAGTGCGTATTTGGCCGATCAGCGCTGGCGGATCCAGCCCGCGATGTCGTCGATGAGTTTCGCGTCCACGTGCCCGGCGACGCCGTACTCCTCGACGGTACCGGGGCCGTTGCCGGCGATCCCGAGGTGGTTGAGTGCGGGGTAATGGCGCAGCGTGGCGAGGCGCGATCCCGAGAGTTGGGAGTGCCAGCGCTGCCAGTCCGCGTCGACCACCTGGATGTCGCGCCCGCCGTGCAGGATCAGCACGGGCAGGTTGGTCGCCTGGGCGTCTGCCACCGGATCAATGCGCTCAAGGTGGCGCCAATAGCGGGCCGGGAGCCCCAAAGGCGAGTCCTGGTGGGCCACGTCCCCTGTCCGGCGGACACGGTCCACCTGGGCCTGGAGTTGGTCGAGCGCCTTCTGCTCCTGCTCACTTACCGAGCCGTCGCGGGCGGCGAGTCGGTGGTTCTGTTCCAGCAGGAGGTCGAGCACGGAGCGGGCAGGCGCCGCCAACAGCACGACGCCGGCGACCTTCCCGGACTGCCGCGCGATGCGAGGGGCGAGCATGCCCCCCAGGCTGTGGCCCAACACGTAGACCTGGCTGCTATCGATGCCGTCGACCCCGTGTAGCGTCGCCACCGCCGCAACGGCGTCGTGCGTCACTTCGTCGTCCACGGTGAAGTCTGTGCTGGCCAGGTCCTGGGGGCGTGCCTTGGTGCGCTTGTCGTAGCGCAATACCGCGATGCCCTGCTCGGCAAGGCCGCGCGCAATGTCCAGGAAGGGGCGGTTGGGGCCGATGGTCTCGTCCCGGTCGTGCGGACCGGATCCGTGCACCAGCACCACGGCCGCGACCGGAGACTTCGCGGAGGCGCCATTGGGCAGGATGAGCGTGGCCGGCAAGGCGCGTTCGCCATTGCCGACCGTGATGTCGCGCTCGACGTACGCCCCGGAGTTGGCCGGCGGCGGGGCAGGAGGTGCCGCCGGCTGGACCAGGAAACCGGCCACCTGTCCGTTGGCATCCGCGGCGATGCGGGCCACCAGGCTGGCCTTGGCAAACGGCATGGGCACCGACACCAGGGTCATGCTGCCCTGGAGGGACGCGGTCGGCAGTCCGCGCGGGCCCGCCGGTCCCATGTTTTGGGCGAGCGACGCCCACACCTGCTGCAGCTTGTCGGCCGGCACAGCGGCGCGCATGGCAGGCGAGAACATGGCCTCGGCCTGGGCGAATCGGCCCGCATCCAGATGGTCGAGCAACGTGGTCGCCAGCGCTATGGCCCCCTGCGCGGGCGTTGCGGCGGCCGGAGGCGCCGAGGGTGGCGAAGGGCTGGCGACGCCGGGCTGCAGCGCGGCTGTCGCCAGCATCGCGATGAGTATGGACAGGAGCAGGGCGGGTGTACGGGGCATAACATGTCCTTGTCTTGGGCCGGCAATCCCGGCCGCGGTCACGCCGGTTTCTTGAAGAACAGCCGTGCGTAGTCGGTCAGCGTAGGTACCTGCACCACGCTAACCAGCTCCCAGCCGTCACTGCCAAGGCGATCGAGTTCGGCCTGGAGGCGCTCGGGCATGGCTTCGAACATGCGTGGCGGTAGGTCCACCACGTGGTATTGCCAGCGTTGTGTCATGGAACATCCTCCTCCTGGTCAGGTGTTGGGCGGGCGTGACCGGGCAGGCGCCCGGCCTTGCGCAGTGCATCGCGCAGTACGTACTCGATCTGGGCGTTGAGGCTGCGCAGCTCGTCATCGGCCCAGCGCTGCGCTGCCGTGAGGATGTCGGCGTTTATGCGCAGCGGATAGGCTTTCTTCTCGGCCATGTCAGTCCCGACGGCGGCGCGCCATGCTCACGCCGATGGCGATGGTCACTAATACGATCAGCGTGGTGATCAAGTTGCGGCCTCAGTACAAGGTGCCGGTATTGACCACGGGCTGCGTGGCGCGCTCGCCGCACAGCACCACCAGCAGGTTGCTGACCATTGCGGCCTTGCGTTCCTCGTCCAGTTGCACGGTGCCGTTCTTCTGCAGCTCGGCCAATGCCATTTCAACCATGCCCACGGCCCCCGCGACGATGCGCGTGCGTGCGGCGATGATTGCGTTGGCTTGCTGGCGCTGCAGCATGGCCTGGGCGATTTCCGGCGCATAGGCGAGGTGGCTGATGCGCGCGTCAATGACCTGCACGCCGGCATCGGCCAGGCGCTCGGCCAGCTCGTTCTGCAAGTGGGCGCTGATCTCGGTGGCGTGGCTCCGCAGGGCGAACTGGCCATCCTCGTGCTGGTCATAGGGATAGCTGGTCGCCATCGCGCGCAGCGCCGACTCGGACTGGATGTGCACGAAGCTCTCGTAGTCGTCGACGTTGTAGACGGCCTCGGCGCTGTCCACCACCTGCCAGACGATGACGGCGGCGATCTCAATGGGGCTGCCGTCGAGTTCGTTGACCTTGAGCCTGCCGCTTTCGAAGTTGCGCACGCGCAGGCTGACCTTGCGCTTGGCGAAGAACGGGTTGTTCCAGCGCAGTCCGTTGTCCTTCACCGTGCCGACGTACTTGCCGAACAGGCTCAGGACGGCGGCCTGGTTCGGTTCGACCATGTACAGGCCGGCGAGGCCGAAGCCGGCTACGGCGGCGAGCAGGGTGCCGCCGACAATCTGGATGGCGCTGGCTGCCTGGGCGCCGGTGATGGCGACCCAGACCCCCGACAGCATCAGCGTGAGCAGGGCCAGCAGCATGGGAATGCCGGGCAGGGAACGGATGGGGTTCTCTTTCATGGCCTTGCTCCTTGAGGTTCCTACCTAGGATGATATCAATTTGATATCACGTCAAGGCCATTAGGGGCCTGGCCGGCCGGTTGGGGCGGAGCCGCTACCGCCGTATCAGGTACAGCGGCGCCGGCACGAACTCCCCCGTCGCATAGACGCCCTGGCCATTGACCGCCCAGCCCATGGCTTCGGCCTGTGGCAACCACGGCAGCACGCGGACCTCGGGGTGGCGGGCAACCGCATGGCCCCACCCCTGGGCGCGGACGGCGGGGTAGAAGAGCAGGTAGCGGTACGTCATGACCGATAGCGTGCGCCCGTCCGGCGATACATCGGCGGCGGTTACCTGGGCGTCATACCGGGCGCGCTGGGGACGCTGTCGCAGGTCGTCGGGGGTGGGCTTGGGAACGCCGGCCAGGCGACCCAGCGGGCGCGCCGTCAGCACCTCCTTCCCGGACGGACGCAAGGGCAGGGCGAACAGTTCCGGCGGATGGCGCTTCTTCGACACCAGGAGCACCTGTCCGCGCCTGGCGTCCACGGCGACCGCCTCGCAGTCGCGCGCGCCATCCGGCCAACGAAACGCGATCGACCACGCCGGCGTCAGGCGTCCATTCTCCAGGGCCTTGGGCTCTTCGATGACGTGCAGCTGCAACGTGCGGCGCAGTCCGCCGTTGTCGCCGGTGTCGGCGATCAGCAGGTAGTCGCGACCGTCGAGACGGAACGCCGCAATGTCCTCCCAGTCGGTCTTGTTGATGCCTTCCACGCGGAACGTGGCCCGACGCAGGCCACGCCCGCTGACGGCAAACAGCCGGGACGGATTGCCACCATCGTCGTGCAGCCACAGGGTGCCCGGATGCCGGCGCGAGGCCGCCAAGCCACTGATCTCGTCCAATTGCGGATCCAGCAGGAAACCGGAGATGGCGGTGCGTGCGGGCGCGTCATCGGTCCGGGTGCAGGCCGCCAACAACGCAACGACCAGCGTGAGGCCAAGCGGTGGCCATCCCGCGCACACGCGCCGCCACGCCGATGTCGGCGCGGCAAACGCAGCGCCCGCCAGGGCGCGCAACCCTGCAGTCGGGACGCGGTGGATTCGCATGGGCAGAGCATCGCACGGGTCCATGGGGCGACCGCAACCGTCCCTTGATGGGCGGACGGTACAATGCCGCTCCCATCTACAGTTCCACACGCCATGACCACGATCGGTACGCCACTGTCCTCATCCGCCTTCCGCGTGCTGCTGCTGGGGTCCGGTGAGCTGGGCAAGGAAGTGGCGATCGAACTGCAGCGCTTCGGTGTGGAAGTCATCGCGGCCGACCGCTACGCCGATGCACCGGCCATGCAGGTGGCGCACCGCAGCCATGTGCTGGACATGCTGGACGGCACCGCGATCCGTGAGCTGGTGGCGCAGGAGCGCCCGCACCTGATCGTGCCCGAGATCGAGGCCATCCATACCGAGACGCTTGTGCAGCTGGAGCAGGAATTCACGGGGCGGGGCAGCCACTGCCGGGTGATCCCGACGGCGCGTGCCGCGCGCCTGACCATGGATCGCGAAGGCATCCGGCGGTTGGCGGCGGAAACGCTGGGCGTGCCAACCTCGCCCTACCGTTTTGTCGACACCAAGGACGAATACCTGGCCGCGATCGAGGCCGTCGGCCTGCCGTGCGTGGTCAAGCCGGTCATGTCGTCCTCGGGCAAGGGCCAGAGCCTGGTGCGCAGCGCTGCCGACATCGACGCGGCATGGGACTACGCGCAGACCGGCGGTCGCGCGGGCGCGGGACGCGCCATCGTCGAGGGCTTCATCGACTTCGATTACGAGATCACCCTGCTGACCGTGCGCCATGCCGGCGGCACCACGTTCTGCGACCCGATTGGCCACCTGCAGCGCGACGGCGACTACCGCGAGAGCTGGCAGCCGCAGCCGATGTCGCCGCTGGCGCTGCAGCGCGCGCAGGAGATCTCGCGCAAGGTCACCGACGACCTCGGGGGCTGGGGCGTGTTTGGCGTGGAGCTGTTCGTGAAGGGTGACGAGGTGTGGTTCAGCGAGGTATCGCCGCGCCCGCACGACACCGGACTGGTGACGCTGGTGTCGCAGGACCTGAGCGAGTTCGCGCTGCACGCGCGCGCGATCCTGGGGCTGCCGATCCCTGCGATCCGGCAGAAGGGCGCGTCCGCCTCCTGCGCGGTGCTGGCGGAGGGTTACGGCGTGCCGGTGTTCAGTGGCGTGGACAAGGCGCTGGCGCAAGCGGACACGCAGTTGCGCCTGTTTGGCAAGCCACGGGTGGAGGGCTCGCGCCGCGTTGCCGTGACTCTGGCCTTGGGCGACGACGTGGAGCAGGCGCGCGCCATTGCGCGTGATGCGGCCGCGGCGTTGCATACCGACCTGCGTTGAGCGGAGGCGACATGGGCGAGGTGACCGGATTTGCGGTGTTCTTCTTCCCCCAGGCACTGGAGGTGCTGGGAGAGGCGATCAGGCCGTACCTTCAGGAGGGCCCCGCCGGGCCACACATCCTGTGCAGCGAGATCGATACTGGTGGCTCGCTGATCGAGATGACCATCGAGGCCCGCGACCTGGATGGCAAGACGGTCGAGCTTGAGCTGATGGTGCCGGTGAGCATGGTGCGGATGATCGTGTCGGCACGCGGCGAGGCCGCCTTCGGGTTTGGGCCCCGCGCCGAGGCTCTGGTGCCGACCTTGCCGCCACTGGGACCGACCGCGGAACCCGCCGCCGCCCCACCGCAGGCGGTGCCGTCGCCGGCGACGCCTGAGACGCCTTCGCATGAGCCGCCATCGGGTCCGCCGGAAACGCTGGGCGACACGCCGAAGCCGGAATAAGAGACGCCGGCGCGTCGCGTCAGTCCGCGTCGGCGTCACCCTGCGCGACGACGTGGCGC
>CBFGOS010000017.1:0-16928 GCA_965650425.1 uncultured Lysobacter sp.
GGTGGCCGCGCTGTATGCGACTGAAGGCACGCTGCGCCTGAACAACCGCCCCTTCGAAAAAGGTCAGGCGGCCGTCCGCCGGTACTTCGAGGTGACGCTGGCACGCAGGCCTGCTGGGGCGCGGCATTTCACCCGGATCCTCGACGTCGACATGCTGACGCCGGACCTGGCCATGGTCGACACGCACGCCAGCGTGGAACGCGAACTCGCGTCAGGGGATCGGCAGGTCCTCGCGGATTTCCATAACCAGACCATCGCCGTGCGGGAGCAGGGGACGTGGCGGTTCCGCGTCGTCCGCGCGCAGAGGATGACAAACGAGGAGGGTGGGCGATGAGCTCCCGGACCTTGCTCGCAGGCCTGGCGGGGCTGCTCGGGGCGGTGACCCTGTCCGTGGCCGGCACGGCATGCGCCGAAACTGCCTTCCTTCCGGGCTTGTATGAGACCCGCGTCAGCTACCCGAATGATGGACCCGGCGTTGAAATCACGCGTGAATGCCTGACGCCGGCCGAAGCCAGGGAGGAGTCACTGGAGCGTCGCCTGGTCGAAGCATTGCAGGACGGAAAATGCCAGTTCGCGCAACGCAGCATCGCGGCCGGCAGGTTCACCCTCGTGGCGGCGTGCGTGAACGAGGGCGTGAAATCCAGCGTCCGGCAGACCGGGACGTACACGCCGACGTCCTTCGCAATGAACATGCGCATGACGATGGCGCCTGCACCTGGCGTGCCGCCGGTCAGCGTGGAGATGGTGATGACCAGTCGACGGCTTGCGGCGCTCTGTCCCGCGGGCAGCGACAAGGACTGACGGGAGACGCGACGATGCATCGCACGGGAACGGGATCGGCGTTGGCGGCCGGTGGATTAGGCGACCGAACGCGAGGTGGTCGCCTCCGGACAGAACGGGCGACTGGGTGCTCGATTCCTGGCACGGTTCAACGTCGTGTTCGACTGCGCGCGTGAGCGCATCATCCTCGAGCCCAAGCGCGTGGATGGCTAGCGCCTGACCGAGCGGCTCGGCCGCAGCGGCCCCCGGGGTGTCGATCAACGCATCGCGGTGGTCCGGGAGGACAAAACCCTGTCCCCCCATCACCCGGCTACTTGCCGTCGTGCAATGCGCCCGACGTCGGCTATGCTGCCGGCTCGGGGAGAGCTGGCGCATGCGTTCACGCAGGAAGCAATGGGCAATCATTCTGGCGGGCCTGGTCGGCGTGATCGGCCTGGCCGCAATCGCCACATGGCAGTCGTTTGAACGGCAGCACGCGCCGACCGGCACCCCCATCACCCTGCGTGTGGGCGTGTACGACAACGCACCCAAGGTGTACGTCGATCGTGACGGTCGCCCCGAGGGCCTGTTTGTCACCTTGCTCGATGGCATGGCCAAGCAGGAAGGCTGGCGTCTGGAGTACGTGCGTTGCGAGTGGGCCGACTGCCTGGAAATGTTGGCCAATGGCCGCCTCGACCTGATGCCCGACGTGGCCTATACGACCGAGCGCGCGGCCAGGTTTGATTTCCATCGCATGCCGGTGACGTACTCGTGGTCGCAGGTGTATCGCCGCCCCGGTGTGCATGTGAACTCGTTGCAGGACCTTGCCGGCCTGCGCGTCGCGCTGCTGCGAGGGAGCGTGCAGCGCCGTGCCTTGGCCGACGCGCTGGAGCGCCTTGAAGAACGCACCAAGCTGCTTGAGGCCGACAGCTACCCCGAGGCCTTCGCGCTGGCGCGCGACGGTCGGGCGGACGTGGTGGTGTCCAACAACTTTTTTGGGCGGCGGTCGGCGCGTGCGTTCGGACTTGAAGCAACCCCGGTGCTGTTCTCGCCGGCGAGCCTGTACTTCGCTACCGGCAAGGGCCAGCACGCGGCAGAGCTGGCGCGCATCGATGCATGGATCGTGCACTGGCAGCAGGATCTGCGCTCCCTCTATTTCCAGGCGATGAGCCGCGCGCTCGCCCCGGCCCCGGTGGTGCTGGTGCCGCGCTGGGTGTGGCCCGCCGCGATCGTCAGTGGCACGCTGCTGCTGGCCTTGGCCGTGTTTGCCCTGGTCCTGCGCTGGCGGGTGAAGCGCGCCACCGCGGACTCCGAAAGGGCGCGGGGCCGGCTCGAGCACGTACTGGAAGTGAGCCCCGTGGCGCTGTTCCTCGCGCACCAGGAGGGCGACGAACTGGTGCCGGATTGGGTCAGTCCCAACATCACGCGGCTCTATGGCTTCCAGCTCGACTGCATGATGCAGCCGGACTGGTGGCGCAGCCACATGCATCCCGACGATCGCAATGCGCTGGAGTCGGCCGTGGCGTACCTGCAGGACCAGCCGCTGCTCACGCGCGAGTATCGTCTGCGCGACGGGCAAGGCGAAACGCGGTACATCCACGAGCGGCTGCAACGGCTCTCCGGGGGAAAGGGCGCGCCGCTGCAAGTGGTGGCCACGTGGACCGACTTGTCGGAAGCGCGCGCGCATGCGGCGGAACTGAGCTTCGTGGCGCACCACGACGGCCTCACGGCTCTACCCAATCGACAGCTGCTTCAGCTCTATCTGGAGGACGCTGCGCAACGACCCGATGCAGCCCTGACCGTAGTGGTGCTGGACCTCAACCGGTTGCGTGCCATCAACGACACCCTGGGCCACGCCATGGGCGACCAGGCCTTGCAGGCCGCAGCCAAGCGCTTGGCAGGCGTGCGGCCTGCCGATGGGTTCCTCGCGCGGTTGGGGGGCGACGAGTTCGTGCTGGTGCTGGCCGGTGCCGATGCAGGACGTGCGGCCGCAAGCGCGCAGGCCATGCTCGATGCCTTCGCCCAACCACTTTTGGTGGCGACGCACCCGGTCGTGGTGACGGCCTGTGCGGGCATATCCCTGTTCCCGCAGGATGGCGAGGACGCCGATGCGGTGCTCAAACACGCGGAGCTTGCCCTGTACGAAGCCAAGCGAATGGGGCCGGGGCGCTATGCCTTCTTTGAGATGGCGATGTCCACCGGTGCCGTGCATCGGCTGGCCATCGAGAACGGCCTGAGGTTGGCTTTGGCAAGAAGCGAGCTGCGGCTCCACTACCAGCCCCAGTTGGATCTTAAGGATGGTGCACTGGT
Source organism: uncultured Lysobacter sp. (assembly GCA_965650425.1). Taxonomy (GTDB): domain Bacteria; phylum Pseudomonadota; class Gammaproteobacteria; order Xanthomonadales; family Xanthomonadaceae; genus Aerolutibacter. The sequence goes on from CBFGOS010000017.1 coordinate 3,070, forward strand.
GGGCGTGGAGGCGCTGGTGCGTTGGCAGCATCCCGAATGGGGCCTGCTGTCGCCCTATGAGTTTGTTCCCATTGCCGAGGAGATCGGCCTGATCGACGAACTGGGGCTGTGGGTGCTGGAGGCGGCCTGCCGGCAGTTGAAGGCGTGGGACGACGGCGGGCTGCAGGTGCCCGCGGTGGCCGTCAATTGCTCAGTCCAGCAATTGGATGCCGAGCGGTTCCCTGCGCAGGTGGCGGCGGTATTGTCGTCCGTGGGCCTGGCGCCCGATCGCGTGGAGCTGGAGATTACCGAGTCCATGCTGATGCGCCATCCGGAGCGCGCCATTGCGGTCTTGCAGGCGCTGACGGCCTCGGGCGTGCGTATGGCCATCGACGACTTCGGCACGGGGCACTCGTCGCTGGCCTACCTCAAGCGTCTGCCGTTGAAGCGGCTGAAGATCGATCGCGCCTTCGTCAGTGGCATTGGGAACGATCCCAATGACGAGCAGATCTGCCGGACGGTGATTGCGCTGGCCCGCAACCTGCAGATGCAGACGTTGGCCGAGGGCGTGGAGCACCCGCACGAGGGCGAGTTCCTCAGGGCCGAAGGCTGTGACCTAGTGCAGGGCTACCTGTATGGGCGGCCGATGCCCGCTTCCGACTTTGAGCGCTGGCTGGCCGCGCGGTCGGCGGTTGGGCGAGGCGGCTAGGCCGCCTCGCCCTTGTTCCCGGCGTTGGGGCGTGGAACTTAGAAGCGGTACTCCACCGTCAGGCTTACGCTGCGTGCGTCGCGCTTGTCGCCCGACAGCGTGTATTCGTCATTGACCGCGTCGTACCGCACCTGCGAGTAGCGGTACTGGTTGACCATCAGGCCGACATCCAGCAGCGGCAGGATCGTCGTGCCGACGCCCACGCCGACATAGGTGCCGCCATCGTGGTCATCAAACGCGCGGCGATCGGTGACCGGCGCCGTGTTGAGGGGCTGGTCCACCGAAGTGGCGTCCAGTTCGTGCCGGAAGCCCACGTAGCCGGCGCGGCCGATGGCGTACACCGGCACCACCGGTGGCTTGATGCGCGCATTAAGGCCCACGAATGCGTAGCGCGAGTTCAGCGTGTAGCTGTGGTCGATGTGGCCGCCCGTATAGTCGAAGCGGGATTGGTCTTCCAGTTCGCCCAGCTTGCCCACGCCGGCCTCAAGGCCAACCTGGGCCATGCCGATGCCCCAGCGATAGCCTGCGCTCGCCTGCATGAGGCTGCTTTCATCGTCATCAAAGCCGTCGGCGTCGAGTTCCATCCGCCCCATCTGGCCGTTGATGAAGAAGTCGCCGGCAAACGCCGTGGGGGCGGTGGCGAAACAGGCGGCAAATAACGCGGCGGAGGCAAGCTTGCGCATGGGCAGTGGTCCAATAGTGGGCGGGGGCGTTCGTCCTGCGGGGGCAGGGGCGGGGGTGCGTAGGGTAGCCGGAGAGCGGTTGCAATGCTGCGATGCAAGCCGCGAATCGACTGTCGTGGACGGTACTGCCTGGGCAATCGATTCGTCCCAACGGCACCTGAACCGACCAGGGCAGGGCCAACCAATGGCAGGGTCAGCCGCAAGGCGCTGGCGCCTAGCCTGCAGGCTCCTCATATCCATCGGGTCCACCATGCGCATCCAAGCCATTGCCGCCCCTGTTGCGGCGCTCGTGCTTTCGTTGACGGCCTGCACCACCGCCCAAATGCGAATGCCGGAAGGCTTCGAGACCCGATCCGTGGTCTACGACGTCAGCGGCCACTCGCCGCGTCGCTTCAACGAGCCAGTCCGGTTTGGTCCCTTCAGCGCGCTGGAAATGCGCGAAGGATCCACCTTTGCCTGGCGTGTGCCGGTGGCCGCCGCGGATGTGGGGCGCACGTCCAAGCCGTATGCCTATACGCTGGTGGCGCGGGATCTGCCGCCGGTGGAAGTGCAATGCCGAACCCGGGCGTGGACTGCCGGCACGGGTAGGGAGTCCCGGCGAGTGACGGTGGACCTCACCGCCCTGGCGGGACCGCTGTTGGCCTGCGGGCTGCAGCTGGAGGGCCGCGATCCGCAGGTGTTGGAAGTGTCACGTACCGGGAGCCGCCTGCAAGGGCGCCTGGAGGCCCCGTGGGGACGGACGTACACCGTAGACGGCGTAAATGGGTTTGAGGGCTCGGCAATCACGGCGATGGAACCCACCGGCTACGCCATCACCGACGGCGGTGCCACACTGGCCGTGGTGGACGTGCTGAACGGCGGTCGCGTGCACCTGGACCGCGCGCTGGACGAGGACCAACGCGTGTACTTCGCCGCAACGGCGGCTGCGCTGCTCCTGCTGGATTCAACGCTGGGCGAGTGAGCCGCGAGCCGATGCGCCTCCCGCGCCTCAGTCGCGGTCTGGCGCCCCCAGCGGGAAGTAGGCTCGATAGGGACGTGCCTCATCCACCGCGCGCTTGACCGACGGTCGAGCGAGCAGTCGGGCCCGGTACGCACGCACATGACTGAAGCGCGCGTCGATCGGGAGGGTCCAGTCGGCGTAGAACAGGAACGGGGCGGCCCCACAGTCAGCGAGGGTGAACGCGTTGCCGGCGGCCCACTCGCGGCCCGCAAGCCGCTCGTCCAGCCACGCATACGAAGCCTCGAGCATCGCGAACGCATCCCGGACGCCGCGCGGGTCGCGCTCGGCCTCAGGACGGAGTCGGTCCAGCACCACCTTTTGCTGGGGTGTCGACACGTAGTGGTCAAAGACACGGTCCAGCATCCGGACTTCCAGCGCAGTATCCCGGTCGTCGGGGATCAGCTTGGCGGGGCCCGGGAAGTGGAGGTCCAGGTACTCGATCACGCAGGTGGCTTCGACGATCGTGCGACCCCCGTGCACAAGTACCGGAAAACGCCGCATTGGCCACAACCGGGTCAATTCGGCATTGGCCTGCGGGTCTTCCAGGTTGCGGTAGTCGAATGGCGTCTGGTTCTCGTACAGCGCGATCAATGCCTTTTGGCTGTAGGACGAGAACGGGTGCGCGTACAGCCGTGGCATTTCGGCGGACATGGGCGCTCCTGAGGGATTTACCGGGCCAGTGGCGGCTAGGCCACGGTAACCTGCTCGTTTTCGAACGCCAGCAGCTCGCCTGGTTGGCATTCGAGCGCCGCGCAGATCGCCTCCAGCGTGGAGAAGCGTATCGCCTTGGCCTTGCCGGTCTTGAGGATCGAGAGGTTGGCGACGGTGATGTCCACGCGGGCGGCCAGTTCGGTCAGCGTCATGCGGCGCGCATGAAGCAGTTCGTCGAGGCGGACGATGATGGCCATATCAGACCGTGCCTTCCAGGTCGGCCCGCATGCGGGTTCCGTGCGCGAACACGCCTGCCAGCACGAACAGCAGCAATACCGCGAACCACGAGGCGATGGAGAACCCTTCCACGCGTCCCGCCTCCCATACGACGGCGGCAATGGCGGCGACGATCATGCGCAAGACCTCCAACGCAAGCACGCTCCATGCAATGGCCTCGAGTCGGCGGGCGTTGTCGAGGATGAATGGATCGCCATCGCGCACGGTGTCGACGATGGCCAAGAGCCGCCGCAGGATGCCATGCACGATTACGGCGCCGATGATGCCGATCACCACGATGACGCGAAGGCCATTGGGGGCATGGGGGTGCATGTTGACCAGGTCAAAGCCGAGCGGGCGCTGCGGCCAGCCCTCGATGAAAAAGCTCCACACCAGCAGCGCCGTGATGGCAACGGCATAGATCAGGTTGAGAAAGGTCAGCCCCTGGATGACGGGGCGAGCCACGGCGAGAGCGCGGGCGGAGGTGCGGGTCATGGCGGGGATCCTGCTGGTTTACCGTAAAGCGATAATACGCATATCGAAATACGATAAAAATAGGCAGGAAGTCACCCGATCGGGTGGCAGGTCTCACATGCCGTAGTGCCGACCGTCACGCCCTCGCGATCACGCTCGCGCCCACCGGACCGGGCTGAAAGGCGGGCCCGGTCGTTCTGGATCAGCGGTGGGTTATCAGAACGCTGGCGGGTCAGTCGCGCAACGCTTGGTAGGCGTGCCAACTGGCATGGCCCAGCACGGGGTAAATCACCACCAGTCCCACCAGTGCGGTGGCAATGCCGATCGCCGTCAGCAGCAGGATCATCAGTGCCCATTCCGCGCAGGCCAGCGGATGTCGCGCGACTGCGCGCAGGCTGGCGCGCATCGCGTCACCGGCGCTCATGTCGCGATCAAGGATCGCCGGCACGGTGATGACCGACAGGGCAAAACTCAGTACCGCCAGCACGCCGCCCATGATGGCCCACGCGAGCCATTGACCGGACGACATCATGGCCAACGCGCTGTCCCACAGCGACTGCTCCACGTTGGGCGCGATGGGGCCCAGCGTCGCATTGAGGACCCAGCCGGACACCAGGAACCATGCGGCGGCGAGGGCCAGCAGGACCAGCGCGAACTGCTCGAGCGCGCCGCGATGCGGCCCCAGGCCGCGCAGCGAGGTGTCGAAGGTGGGCGTCTCGCCGTCGGCCATTCCACGCGACGCTTCAAGCAGGCCAGCGCCCAGGATGGGGCCCAGCAGCAGGAAGCCCGTCACGGCCGCGGCGATGAAATAGGGGTGGTTGCCCAAGGTGAATGCCAGCCACCCCAGGACCGCAACGATCAGTCCGTACATCAGTCCGACCGTGGGTACGCGGCGGAAATCGCTGATGCCGTTGGCAAGCCATTGGAACGGTTCGCCGGGTGCGATATGCGAGGCCCCGGGGGCAGGGTGCGAGCGCAGTGCGCCAGAACGCATGGTCATGTTGGCGTCCTCCACGAAGGACGGGACACGGGGCCAGGAAGCGGCAACGACCGGCGGGCGTGCGGGGGTGCCGTGTCAGGGTTGAGTCTAGCACCGCACGTTCATACGAGCGTTTGAAGTATTGCGTTGAGCGGCGGCAGGCAAGGCAAGTGGTTTGGCAGGTCGGCGTGCCTGCGGTCGCATTCAGCCTCAATGCACCAGTCGGGTCAGTTCGCCGCTGAGCACCGCCGCACGCAGCGGGTTGGCGGGGTCGGACAGGAGTTTCACCGTCAGTGCCAGGCACATCACCACCAGCACCGGGCGCACGGCTCGCGCGCCGAAGCGCATCGCGGCATGCGCCCCCAGTTGAGCCCCCAGGATATTGGCCACGGCCATCGCCAGGCCTGCGACCCACAGCACGTGCCCGCCGGCGATCATCAACGTCAGCGCGGCCAGGTTGCTGGCCAGGTTGAAGTACTTGGTCTGTGCGGTTGCGCGCACGAGTCCCAGCCCGCCAAGCGTCACCAGCGCCGTAGTCATGAAGGAGCCGGTGCCGGGGCCGAAGAACCCGTCGTAGGCGCCAATCACTGCGATGACCCCGGCCAGTGCGATGGGGCCAATGCGGTGGTGGCTATCCTCCTCGCGCATGCGGGGCGCAAGCAGGAAGTACGCCGCCATTGCCACCAGCAGCATGGGAATCACGCCCGACAGGATGGAGGGGCTGATGCGTTGCAGCAGCCAGGCGCCGCCTATCGAGCCGATGAACGCGCCAGCGGCCGGCAACGCGAAGCGTCGAAAGTTGATGTGGCCCCGTCGCGCGAAGGCGACCACGGCACTGGTGGTGCCCATGGCGCTCTGCAGCTTGTTGGTGGCGATGGCGGCCACGGGCGGCACGCCCACGGCCAGCAGCGCTGGGATGGTCAGCAGGCCACCGCCCCCGGCCATGGCATCGATGCCGCCGGCCACGAAGGCGACGGCCATCAGGAAGAGCAGGGCCTCGGGTGCAAATTCCATCGGTCAGGGCGTTGGCAGGCAGGCCGCGCAGTGTATCCAACGCATCGAGTGGCAACCGTGCGCCCGGTGCCGGCATGGGACTGGGCCCGTCTTTCGCGCGTGTGTAGCACTTCAGCTCAGCGGCGCACGGCCAGCACGCCATCCAGGGCCAACTCGGCCTTGAAGCCCGCCTTCTCCAGCCGCCGGGCGACTTCGCGCGGCACATCGCGCCCACTGGTGAGCGCGTTGGGCGTACCGGTGTAGTGGAACATTCGGCCGCCCCGGCGCAGCACGCGGGCCAACTGGTCGTAGAACACCTGCGAATACAGTTCGCCCGCAATGCCGAAGCGCGGCGGGTCGTGCAGCAGCACGTCCACCGAGGCGTCCGGCAGTTGGGCGATCGCTTGCGAGACGTCCGCGTGCGTCAGCACCAGCCGCCCTCCGCTGGCGTCAGGATCCGGGGACCAGGGATTGAGGGTGCGCAACCACATCACGTCCGCGTTCTTCTCGAACGACAGGATGCGGCTCGCACCGGCTTCCAGGCAGCATGCGGCGAAGTAGCCCAGGCCGCCACACGTGTCCAAGACGACCTTGCCATGCGGCTGCACCAGCGCCACCTTCCGGCGCGCATCCTCCATTGGGGATGCCTTGGAGGTGGGCAGCATCTTGATGCCGTCGATCTCGAACGTCGGCGCCCCCCAGTCGGTGGGCACCAACTTGATCAGCGAGCCGGAATACCGCGCCACTGGCTCGAACGCCTCGCCATCCCAATGGTAGATGGTGCGGTCCTTGAGCTTGGCCGGGTACGGAAAAACATGGCCACCCCACTGCCAGGCATCGCTTGTCAGCGTTGCTTCGGCAGTGGTGCGGCCCAGGTCCAACGAGCCGCTCCACCGATCGGCCCCCGATTCACGCGCGGCCAGCAACGCCTCGGCCAGCGGGCGGGTCAACAGGGGGCCGGTGTAGTGCGGCACGGCGGACAGTCCGGTGTGGGAAAGGCGTGCAGGGTACCGGAACCCGCAGTGCCGCGACGGCTTTACTGGACGCTGATGGTGCCTTTCATGATCGCGGCGTGGCCCGGGAAGCTGCAGAAGAACTCATAGGGGCCGCCGTCCTTGATCTTGCTGACGGCAAAGCTGACCGACGTGGACTCACCACCACCGACCAGGCTGCTGTGTGCGACCACGCGCGCGTCGCCTGCCTTCACGTAGGCGGCAGCAGCACCGGCTGCCAGGCCATCGGCGGCGACGGCCTGCATGTCGGCGGCCTTGGCAATCACCACGTTGTGGCCCATGGCAGCCACCGGCATCTTGCCCGTGTGCTTGAGCGTGATCTTGAATTCACTGCATGACGCGGGGACGACGATCGAGCCGACGTTGTATTGCATCGCGTCGTCACCCTCGATCTCGGTGGCACAGTTGGCGACCACGGCGGCCGGCTTGTCGGTCGGTGCCGGCGTCGGGGCCGTGGCGGGGGGCGCAGTGGCCGGCGGTGGCGCTTCGGCAGGTGCGGGTTCTGGGGGCGTGGCTGCCGGCGTTGCGGCGGTTTCTGATGCTGGCGGCGGCGATCGGTCACCGCATGCGGCCAAGCCAAGCATGCAGGCGGCGGTGAGCGTCAGATACTGGAACTTCACGTGAACCTCTCCTCGGATTTTCACCGCGGCCGACTGTACTCCGCAGCGCGTAAGCCGGCGTCAAGACCGCGTAAGGTCGAACCGACAGCGCCCACGCGGGATGCTAGATTGGCGTCCCTTCCGTGCATCCCAATCGCGAGTCAGTGCATGAACACACCAGCCTTCTATCCCGTCGGAACGCCCGGTCAGCCGTGGGGCGCCGCGGAGAGGGCTGAATGGGTGGCGCGCCAGGTTCGCCAGCGCAGCTATGCCGACGAGGTCCTGGGTGTCATCGACGGTCTTCGGGACCGGTTCGACGTCGTGGAGTACGGGCAGATTGAATACGGGCCCGACCGTTATCCATTGCTGGCCATCCGCAACCGTGCCTGGCGTGACGACCTGCCGGTGGCGCTGGTGACGGGCGGCGTCCACGGTTACGAGACCAGTGGCGTGCATGGTGCGCTGCGATTTGTGGCACAGGATGCGGAAAGGTATGCCGGTCGCATCAATCTGCTGGTGGCGCCCTGCGTGAGCCCCTGGGCCTACGAGCGCATCCATCGATGGAATGCCCTGGCCATTGATCCCAACCGGTCGTTCCGGGAGAACAGCCCCGCGCCGGAATCGGCGGCCCTGATGGCGCTGGTGGCGCCGTTGCGTGATCGTTTCGTGGTGCACGTGGACCTGCACGAAACCACCGACACCGACGAAACCGAATTCCGCCCGGCGCTGGCGGCACGCGACGGCAAGCCACACCAGCCTGGCACCATTCCGGATGGCTTCTATCTGTGCGCGGACAGCGAGGCGCCCGAGCCTGCCTTCCAGCACGCGGTGTTGGCCGCAGTGGCCAAGGTGACCCACATCGCACCTGCCGACCCGGATGGCACCATCATTGGCTCGCCCGTCGTGGCACCGGGCGTGATCGAGTACGCGTACCGCAAGCTGGGGTTGTGCGGTGGCGTGACCAACGCGCGGTATCGCACCACCACCGAGGTCTATCCCGACAGCCCGCGCGCGACGCCGGAGCAGTGTGACGAGGCGCAGGCGGCGTCGGTGCGCGGGGGGTTGGACTACGCATTGTCCCACCTGTGACGGCATCCGGGCGGTCGCCTGGGGTTTGCGCTGCGTCGCACTTTGCGAATCTGGCGGATGGGTGAGGCTGAACGCGATGGCAAGATGGGCCGCCCACCCACCCTGATCACGTCATGTCCCTTACGCCCGAGCAAGCCCGCGACTACATGCACCGCCTGCTGGCGTCGATGGTGAAGGCGGGCGGCTCGGATCTGTTCATCGCGCACGATTTCCCGCCCAGCATGAAGTCCAACGGCCACATGACGCCGTTGACCGAGCAGAAGCTCGCCGGTGCGGTGACGGCGAAACTGGCCGAGTCGTTGATGAACGACAAGCAGCGGGCCGAATTCGCGCAGGAGATGGAGAGCAACTTCGCCATCGTGGTGCCGGGCGTCTCGCGCTTCCGCGTCAACGTGTTCGTGCAGCAGGGGCAGGTGGGCATGGTGGTCCGCACCATCGCGGCCGAAATCCCCAACTTCGAGAAGCTGCGCCTGCCCGAGGTACTGAAGGACGTGGTGATGGAGAAGCGTGGGCTGGTGCTGGTGGTCGGCGGCACGGGCTCGGGCAAGTCCACGTCGCTGGCGGCAATGATCGACCACCGCAATCGCACCTCGGCGGGCCACATCATCACCGTGGAAGACCCGGTGGAATACGCGCATGTGTCGCGCAAGTCACTGGTCACGCACCGTGAGGTGGGCGTGGACACGCACAGCTGGCATCACGCGCTGAAGAACACGCTGCGGCAGGCGCCCGACGTGATCCTGGTCGGCGAGATCCGCGATGCGGAAACGATGGAGCACGCGATCTCCTTCGCGGAGACCGGGCATCTGTGCCTGAGCACGCTGCACGCCAACAGTGCCAGCCAAACGATGGAGCGGATCATCAACTTCTTCCCTGAGGAGCGGCGGACCCAGCTGCTGATGGACCTGTCGGCCAACCTGCGGGCAATCGTCTCGCAGCGCCTGATCCGGACCGAGGACGGCAAGGGGCGCGTGGCGGCGATCGAAATCCTCATCAACACGCCGACCATCGCGGAGAAGATCTTCAAGGGCGAGTTCAACGAGCTCAAGGGCATCATGAACCGCTCGCGCGAACTGGGCATGCGCACGTTCGACTGGGCCCTGTTCGAGCTGTACAACGAGGGACTGATCTCGTACGAAGAGGCGCTGCGCAATGCCGATTCGGCCAACGAGCTGCGATTGAACATCAAGCTCAAGAGCAGCCGCGGCGAGCCCGCGAACAACGCAGCCGCCTCACTGTCGCTGCATGAAGATCCCAGCCCGGAAGAGGTGGAAGCCATGCGACGCGAGGAACTGCGGCGTCAGCAGGAAACGCGGGAGTTGTTGGAGTTGGAGCGGTTGAAGGCGGCGAGGCAAGCCGGGAGCGCCTGACGAGCAGGCACCGGTCCTGCCACGGGCCATCAGCGCATCAGCAGGACGGCCGCCGAGGCCAATGCAGCAAAGACGAGCAGCCACACCCATCGCGCGCGCGAAGCTTTCGCCGTCGGTACGGGCTTGGCGTCGGGTGCGGGCGCCGACGGCACCCGCCGCTCATCGACCCGAAACCGCAACTGATCGAATGCGATCTCGTCGCCAAGGGCGGCGATGCCAACCGTGACCCGGTGGCCGTTGATGAAGCTGCCATTGGTCGAGCCCAGGTCCTCGACTTCAATGCCGTAATCGAGCGGGCGCAGGCGGGCGTGCTGGCGGGAGATCCCGTTGTCGTCCAGGTACAGCCCTGACTCGGGGGCGCGTCCCACGGTGAGCGTGGCCAGCAGCGGGTAGCTGCGTCCGAACACGCTGCCGGTGACGCCGCGGAGCAGGTATTCGGGGTCGTTGAGTGTCAAAGGCATGGACGGTGCGGGTGGGACGTTGGGCGCGCACACTAGCATGGGGTGCATCAGTGCCGCGTATACGGAGTTAGACTCATCCGAACCACCAATGCTGGGGAGCACCGTATGGGGAAGTCGGGTTTCGCAGGTCGTGACGTGCTGGGGCGTGGATGGCGCGCAATGGCCCTGGCGTTGGCATTGGCGGGCGCAGCGCATGCGGCCACGCCCCACCGGGATGCCATCCGTCAGCAGGTGGTCAAGCGTCACGATGTCTCCGTGCGTGCACTGCAAGACTGGATCGCGCTGCCGTCCATCGCCGCAGAGGATCGCAACGCCGCACAGGGGGCCGAGTACATGGCCCGGTTGGCGCGCGAGGCGGGCTTCCAGCACGTCGAAGTCGTGGATACCGGTGGCAAGCCGGGCGTTTTCGCCACCTACGACGCGGGCGCGCCGACCACGGTGGGCCTGTACTTCATGTACGACGTGAAACAGTTCGATCCCGCCGAGTGGACGTCGCCCCCCCTTGAGGCACGACTGGTGGACAAGCCCGGTCTGGGGCGGGTGATGGTCGGGCGCGGCGCGACCAACCAGAAGGGGCCGCAGATGGCCCTACTTGCGGCGCTCCACGCCATCCGCGATGCGCGTCAGCGTTTGCCGGTGAACCTGGTGCTGGTGGCCGAAGGCGAGGAGGAGATCGGTTCGCCCAACATTGCCAAGCTGGCGCTGCGGCCCGATGTGCAGGCGGCATTGAAGAAGACCATCGGCGTGTTCATGCCCATGGGCCTGCAGGATGCCGACGGGGGCGTGACGGTGAACCTGGGCGCCAAGGGCGTCGTTGAACTCGAACTCGTGGCCGACGGCACGGCGTGGGGGCGTGGTCCGTCGAAGGACGTGCATTCCTCCCTGAAGGCGATGGTGGACAGTCCGGCGTGGCGCCTGGTCAAGGCGCTGGACACGCTGGTGTCCGAGGACGGCAACACGGTGACCATCGACGGTTTCCCGGAGCCGACGCCATTGACCGCCGAAGAGCGCAAGATGATTGCCCGCTCGGTCGGAGCGCGAGACGAAGCCAAGGCCAAGAAGGGCCTCGGTGTGCCGCACTGGATCGACAACCTGCCGTGGTTGCAGGCCAATGAGCGCTTGGTGTCGCAGCCCACGGTCAACATCCAGGGCCTGGTGGGTGGCTACACCGGGCCGGGAGGGAAGACGGTGCTGCCGCACCGCGCCGTGGCAAAGATCGACATGCGGCTGGTGCCGCCGATGACGCGCGACGGCGCGGTGGAGGCCTTGAAGGCTCACCTGGCCAAGCGCGGATTCGGCGACATCGCGGTCAACGTCAGCGGCGGATACGACCCCACCAGCACCTCCGCGGACACGCGACTGGTACAGGCGCAATTGGCGGTGCTGCGGCGCGCCGGGCTGGAGCCGCTGCTGTGGCCTCGTCTGGCGGGTTCGTACCCGGGCTTCGTCTTTACCCAGCCGCCGCTGTCGCTTCCTTCGGCACATTTCGGCCTGGGGCACGGGGGCGGCGCGCACGCGCCCGACGAGTTCTTCGTCATCGACTCCGCCAATCCGAAGGTGCAGGGCTTCGATGGCGCAGTGATGTCCTTCGTCGACTACCTGTACGAACTCGGGCGATAGGTCGCGCACGTGGGTCGCCTCGACATGCCGTGAACATGGTTCGCGGCAGGGTCGATGCTGGCATGGCATGAGGGCGCGGCATGCGCTATCTGGACGTGAGTTCCTGGCAGGGCCTGTTGTCCACCGTCCTGGCGTTGGCGCTGATCACGCTGGTGGGCGTAGGCATCCGGCTGCTGGTGATGCAGACGGTGCAACAGCGGCGGCAGCGGGAGAACCGGCAGATCAACGAGCGGTTGCGCACGTTGATTGCCGCATACAAGACGCTGGGCGGGTCATTCACGGGCGACCTTCAGGTGGATCCGACACACCTGCGGGAGTTGCGCCGGCGGCAGGGGCGTTCCGGTCGACTGCCGGAATCGTCGATGGAAGCTGACGAAGCATTGGCCGAGGCGCTGGCAGGCAGCTCGGAGCGATCGCGGCGAATCCGCGATGCGGTGGAGGCGGCGCTGTCGGACATCCTGCTGCTGGGCACCGATGTGCAGGTGCGACTGGCTGCGCAGGCGGCGTCCGAACTGGTCGCGGGGCGGAGGGTGCATACCGCCGAACTGGTGGTCTCCTTGCGCGACTTCATCCGGCAGGTGCTGGACCTGGAGCCGATTCCGTCGGATCTGGTGCTGCCGCGGCAGGGGCCTACACGCCCCTCGGGGAGTGGAGCCAGCGGCCGCGGCGGGCGAGAAGGCGGAGGCCGGGGAGGCGGCGTCGGAGGGAGGAGCGGAGGCGGCGCAGTGGGCGGCGGCGGTGGCATGGCCGCCGGCGGCGCTGGATTGGGGTTTGGGCTGGGCATGGGCGGGCCGGCTGGTGACACCGCAGGAGAGCGCGACTAGTCCGTGCGACGGGCCTTTTTGACCTTGTACATTGCCGCATCGGCGCGAGCGATCAGGGCTTCGACCCCGTCGTCGGCGTCGTTGGCGGCCACCACGCCGATGCTCGGCCCCGCGTAATCCACGGTCACCGTCCCCAGGGCAAACTGGCCCTGCGTGCATGCCGTCAACCGATTGCGGAAGGCTTCCAATGCGTGTGGCATGCCCTCCGCGGGCACGGAGGCGACGGCCACGAACTCGTCGCCACCCATGCGGGCGATGAAGTCGTCGGCGCGCAGCCCATTGCGCAGGGCTGCGCCCATCGCGGCCAGGAACTGGTCGCCGACGTCGTGGCCATGGCGGTCGTTGATGGCCTTGAACCCGTCCAGGTCCAGGAATGCCACCAGGACCGATTCGTGTGAACGATGGCCATGCAGGATGCGGCGGGTCAGGTCTTCCAGCAGGGCACGGCGATTGGGCAGGGTGGTGACCGAGTCGATCAGCAAGCTGGCCGAAAGGGCCGCATTGGCCGCCTGGAGGTCGCGCACCAACCGCTCGCGCTCCAGTTGTTGGCTGATCAGTCCGGAGAACAGCCGCAGCGCATCGCGCGCCTCGTCGCTGATGGGCCGTGCTTGCGCGCTGGCCGCGCAAAGCGTGCCGTACAGGTGTCCATCCTCCAGTCGCACGGGCGCGCTGATGTAGGAATGGATGCCCAGCGCGCGGGCGGCCTCGGAATCGCCCCACGTCGAGGGGACGTCCTCGGTGTGCATGCGGCCTTCGTCCAATGCGCGCCGGCACAGGGTATCGCCCCACGGCACGGACAGCGCTTCCGGGATCTGCATCGCATGCGTATTGCGCGCGAACAGGATCGTCTGCAGACCGGCGTCCTCGTCGATGGAGGTCAGGTAGGTGGATTCCATCCCGGTGATGGCCTCCAGCACTGCCAGGAGCGGGCGCACGAGTTCCTCCAGGGTGCGCGCGCGTCCCAGGGTGTCGGCGAGGTGGCCGAAGGCCAGGTGGGGTGCAAGGTCGGGGGCAGCGGACATCGGAACGATCAGGGGCGCGGCGAACGGAGGGTGGATTCCCGGGCCTCAATGACGCGATGGGAGGCGGGGTCCCGACAGGACCAGCCGATTGCCGCCTTGTCGCTTGGCAGCGTACAT
>CBFGOS010000018.1:0-16533 GCA_965650425.1 uncultured Lysobacter sp.
ATTTCATGGCCCTGCTGCAGAAGAGTCTGGAGAGCAAGCAACGCGCCCCTGCAAAGAAGGCCCCGGCACGCAAGACCGCTGCCCGGAAATCCGCGCCCGCCAAGGCGGCGAAGAAGGCTCCGGGGACGCGTGCCTCGCGGGCGTCACGGAGGTAAGGGGTGGGGCTGCAGGACTACCGCCGCAAGCGTCGGTTCGACCGCACGCCGGAACCTGCGACGAGCCCCGCGCGTGTGCGCGGCGGCCGCCCCATTTTCGTGGTGCAACTGCACCATGCCAGTCACCGTCATTACGACTTCCGACTGCAAATAGGGGATACGCTCAAGAGCTGGGCCGTGCCAAAGGGCCCGAGCTTTGATCCAGCCGTCAAGCGGCTCGCCGCCGAGGTGGAGGATCACCCGGTGGCATACGCTGACTTCGAGGGCGAGATCCCCAAGGGGCAGTACGGGGGCGGCCATGTGGCCGTTTTCGACCGTGGCCTCTGGACCACCGACGGCGACCCCGATGAGCAGTTGGCCAAAGGCCATCTGCGCTTCCAACTGTTCGGCGAAAAACTGAAAGGCGGTTGGCATCTGGTTCGTACGCACAAGTCGGCCCGGCAGCCGCAATGGCTGCTGTTCAAGGAACAGGACGAGTTTGCCGGCCCACGCGAAGCCGATGACTTGCTGCAGGACGTGGCGGCGCCCCCCGGAACAGCGATGCGTATGGCGGTGCCCAAGTCCGCCCGCAAGGCGAAGCCAATCGTGGCCGCCCCTCGGTGGGCGCGGCGGGCAGCCAAGCTGGACGGGGCCCGAGTCGGGCACCATCGGCCGCAATTCCGTGCTCCGCAGCTGGCCAAACTGCATGCGCAGGTGCCCACGGGGGAGGATTGGCTGCACGAGGCGAAGTGGGACGGCTATCGACTGATCACCGTCATCAGCGGGGGAAAGGTGCGGCTGTGGTCGCGCAACGAGCGTGAATGGACGGGCAAAACCCCGGAAATCGTGGCTGCACTCGAGTCGCTGGGCCTCTCGGACGCCGTCCTCGACGGTGAACTGATTGCCGGCACGGGGCGGCAGGAAGATTTCGGATTGCTGCAGGCCACCTTGTCCGGGGAAAAGAACGCCACGCTGTCCTATGTGTTGTTCGATGTCCTGCAGGTGGACGGCGTGGACGTGTCTGGCAGCCCGCAGTACCAGCGCAAGGCGCTGCTGTCGGAGATGCTGCGGAATCCACCGCCACGGCTGGCCTACAGTTCCCACGTCATTGGGCGCGGTGAAGAGGCGCTGGCGATGGCAGTGCAGCGGGGTCTGGAGGGCGTCATCGCCAAGCGAGCCGATGCGCCGTACCACTCCGGCCGCGGCGACACGTGGCGCAAGATCAAGCAGCGCGATGCGGATGAGTTTGCAGTCGTGGGCTACACGCTTCCCAAGGGCTCACGCGAGGGCTTGGGCGCATTGCTTCTTGCCGCACCGGATCCCCAACATGGCTGGCGTTATGCCGGGCGAGTGGGGACGGGCTTCAGCCATGAGTTGCTCATGACGCTGTATGGCCAGTTGTCCCGCTCCACGCGAGCCAAGCCGACGGTGAAGGGAGGCGTGGACGATCCCGAGTTGGCAACGGCGCGGTGGGTGTCCCCAAGGCTGGTGGCGGAGGTGTTCCACCATGGCCACGGCAACCAGGGACTGCTTCGACAACCGGTCCTGAAGGCCATCCGGCGGGACAAGCTGGCGGCGGATCTGCTTCGCCCGGAGAACTCGCGCCCAGCATCGCCGGTGGCGCCCCGTCAGCGCCGCCGAACGGCGCCGCCACCCACGCCGGTGACGTTGTCGAGTCCGGACCGCGTGGTGTTTCCTGAAAGCGGTATCACCAAGGCGCAGGTGTTCAACTACTACCGGATCATGGCGCCCTGGTTGCTGCCGGAGATCAAGGGTCGGCCACTGACGGTGGTCCGTTGCCCGCAAGGCATCGCCCGGCCGTGCTTCTTCCAGAAGCACGAGATGGCGGGCATGCAGCACGCCTCGTCCGTCACGCTGCAAGAGGAGGGCGGTACGCGGGGGCGCTACCTGGTGGTGAGCGATGAGGCGGCCCTGATGGAACTCGTGCAGCTCAATGCCCTGGAGTTCCATCCGTGGGGAGCACATGCCGAACAGGCGGACCGTGCCGACAGCATCGTGTTCGACCTGGATCCGGGCCCTGATGTCGCTTGGAAACAGGTCGTTGAGGCGGCGCGTACGCTGCGCGATCGGCTGCGCATGCTGGGGCTCGACGGCTTCGTTCGGACGTCGGGCGGCAAGGGCCTCCATGTGCTCGTGCCACTGCACCCCCCGTGCCCATGGACGCAAGTGAAAGCATTTGCCCAGTCGTTCGCCGAGGCCATGGCGGCGTCCGACCCATTGGTGTTCGTGGCTACCGCGAGCAAACGACACCGCAAGGGGCGCATCTACATCGACTACCTGCGCAACGGTCGCGGCGCAACGAGCGTGGCTTCGTTTTCGCTGCGGGCACGCGCGGGTGCGCCTGTGGCGATGCCGTTGCGATGGAGCGAATTGGGCCGGGTCAAGGCCGGCGATGCCTATGGCATGCAAGCCGCACTACGGCGCATGGCAAGAATGCCTGAGCACCCGTGGGGCGATTATCGGCAAAAGCCACAAGGCCTGGGTGAGGTGCTGAAGCGGTTGTCAGGCGCCCGTCCGATAGGCCGGACGCCGAACAGACCCTAGCGCCTTCGGCTGGCGGGGGGTTATAGGGAGCCGGCGCAAAGAGAATCGTTGCCGCTGCATCGTCCCAGTCGCTGCAGGTCAGCCTCTGCGCGCTCTTTGGCGGCCCGGCGCTGTGCCACCGTCATGCAGACCCGTTCGATGCGGTTGCTGCCCAATTTCTTCTTCGCCTCGCACACCATCTCATCGTCGGCAGTCGGCGTGGTGGACTTCGTCGGGGTTTCGGCGGCAGGTGCGGAATTGTTGGCATTGCCGGCCTGGGCCACGGACATCACACACAGCGCAACAAACAAGAGCGGCGTCTTCATTGGTCGTCCTTTCCAGATGGGGAAAAGGAACCGTACAACAGCTTCCCCGCGCGCGTCATGTGCCGCTCCTCAACCAGAACGTGCGTCGTTTGCGTGGCCGGCGTATCCTGAACGCGGCGAAGGAGGGACATCGGTGATCTTCAAGTACATGCTTTCGAACAGCCCGGTGTTCTTGTTCGTGATGTCCGCGAGCCTGCTGGCGGCATACGGGCTTGCTCGCCTGCTGCTGCGGGCATTCCGTGCCGGCCAAGGCCGCGCACGAGGCGTCAACACGCCCCCGGACCGGCGGTAGCACCGGAAAGCACGCCGACCAGGCGCGACAAAGACACCACGTCCTGGTGGTTGTGTGCGGCGACGCGCCGCAACTTGT
Source organism: uncultured Lysobacter sp. (assembly GCA_965650425.1). GTDB lineage: Bacteria > Pseudomonadota > Gammaproteobacteria > Xanthomonadales > Xanthomonadaceae > Aerolutibacter. The sequence continues at coordinate 3,375 of CBFGOS010000018.1, forward strand.
CCGCACTGCCGCCGCGCAGGTACTCCAGCCATGCGGCTGGGGCCTCGGCGCCGGGCAGGTCGTCTTCACGCACCACGCGCAGCACTTCGCGCTCGACGGTAGCCAGACGGCAGTTCTCCCAAACCCCGCGCCAGCGGCGACGGCTGGGGAACAGCAGGTCTACGTGTTGCAGCCCGGCCAACGGATTGGCCCGGCGCGCCAGGCGATAGCGGCTGGCCAGCAGCGGCGCGTCGTAGCACTTGCCGTTGTAGCTGACCAAGGTGGCATCCGGGCGTAGCCAGGCAGCAAAGGTGTCGAGCATGGCGGTTTCGCCGGCCATTGCCGTCAAGTACAGCTGCCGGACCCGAAGGCCCGCGTCTACCCAGTCGGCTGCGCCGATCATGAAGGCGCGGGTGCCGGTGCCGCCGGCCAAGCCGGTGGTTTCGGTATCAAAGAAAAGCATGTCGCGACTGCGAAGCGCGTCCTTGCGGTCGAACTCGCCGTCCAGCCACTCGGGCATGGCGTCGCAGGGCTGCAAGCGCTCGATGAGGCGCAAGCCGGGCGCGATTTCGGTGCCAGGGACATCGCGATCATGAGGCGCGCGCACGGTTGCTCCGCGTGGGGTGCGCACGCGCAGAAGTTGGCGTAACCGCTCAAGCGAGGCCTGCGGGTCAATGCCATGCATCGCGGGCTGTTGCGGGCTACCCGGAGTCGGGGTCGGGAACGCTGGCTCAGCCGGGAGGAGATCGGTTTTGGCCGTTTGCACCGTCGGGCGCACGGACATGGGCGCCGCCTGGGGGCCCCCGTGGCCGCTTTGGCGCTTCAATTGCTGCAGTTTCGCGAGACTCAAGCTCATGCGGGCAACACCCCGGCATCCAGTGCCTGCAGCACGTCCAGCGCAAGGCGCTTGGGGGTTGTGCCGGGACCGTCATCGCTTTGCAGCACCGGCCCGACACACGCCGGGCAACCCGCCCGGCAATCGCAACCCGCCACCAGCGCGCGCGCCCTTTCCACCAGTTCGCGCTGGCGCCGCCACAGGGGTTCGCTCAGGCCCACGCCGCCCGGGTAGTTGTCATACAGGTACACGGTGGGGGTGAAGGCGTCATGCATATCCGGCGACGTCGCGCTGCCATCCACGCTGCGCAACTGGCCGCGCCCACGCCCGTCACCGCTGGCAAACCACGCGCCATCGCCGCTCCCGACCGCCTTCTGCAGGTCGGCGGCGTCGGCCATCACCGCCACCTTGGCCACCACATGCAGCGCGTAGGCCGCACCCAGGAAGCCATCCAGCGCGTCCTGCCGCGACGCAAAGCGGGCCTCGAGCAATGCCTGTGGCAACTGCCACCATACGGAGGTGGTGTGCATCTCCTGGTCGGGCAAGTTCACCGGGCCGTAACCAATGTTCTCGTGGGTGTAATAGCGGATCTTCTTGTAGCCCGCGACGCGCCGCACCACATGCACTTCGCCGTGGTGGCTGCTGCCTTCGCCGGCTTTGCCGCCCTCGAAGCGTTCCAGCACTTTCAGCTTGGTGTAGTCGATGGCGTCCGTGTAGTAGTCCACGTGGGTGCGGGTGACGTAGGCCTTGCGACCTTCCCAGTCCAGCCGCTCCACCTGGCAGGGCGTGGACTGCACCATGTGGATGGCGCCTTCGTACAGCATCAGCGGCGCGGAGCTGAAGTCGACCTCGGCGATGATCGTCTGGCGACCGTCGGTGCGATCGACCACGACGAAATTGCCATCTGCGACGGAGCGGAGGCTGACGGCGTTGGCGGGGTAACTGTCAGCGATCCATTCCCAGCGGTCGCCCTCGCCATGGATCACGCCATCCTCGGCCAATAGCTCCAGGTAGACCTGCGGGTCGACTGCGCCGTCACGCCCGCCAAACCGTTCGCCCTTGAGAAACGGCAGTTCGAAAGCCGCGCAGCGGATGTGATCGAGCAGAATGACCGGCTGGTCGGCGGCGATGCGCGCGTGTTCGGGCGGGTGCATACCGAAGAAGTCCGGGTTGCGCACGATGTACTGATCCAGCGGATCGGAACTGGCGACCAGCACGCCCAGCGACGGCTGCTGGCGGCGGCCGGCGCGGCCGAAGCGCTGCCACGTGGCGGCCACGCTGCCGGGATAGCCGTTGAGCACCACGACATCCAGGCTGCCAATGTCCACGCCAAGCTCCAGCGCGGATGTCGACACGATGCCATCCACGCGCCCGTCGCGCATCGCACGCTCGGCCTCGCGGCGCTCGGTCGGCAAGTAGCCTCCGCGGTACGCGCGGATGCGCGCTGGCTTGCGCGGGTCGTGGTCGAACACGTCCTTGAGATACTTGGTCAGCACCTCGACCATGGTCCGTGATTGCGCGAAAACCAGCGTCTTCAAGCGGGCCTTGATCGCCATGCGGGCGATGCGGTTGCTCTGCGAGCGGGCGGAAGCGCGCAGCCCTAGGTCCGGATTCACCACTGGCGGATTCCACAGCAGTACATGCTTGTCGCCGCTGGGCGCGCCGGACTCGGTGATGGCGTGCACGTCGTCCTCGATCAACGCCTCGGCGTGGGCCTGGGGGTTGCCAATCGTGGCCGAGCACAGGATGAACTGGGGGTTCGTGCCATAGAACGCACACACCCGTTTCAGCCGCCGCAGCACGTTGGCCAGGTGGGAGCCGAACACGCCGCGATAACTGTGGATCTCGTCGATCACCACGTACTGCAGGTTTTCGAAGAACTGCGCCCATTTGGTGTGGTGCGGCAGGATGCCCTGGTGGAGCATGTCCGGATTGCTGACCACGATGTCGCCGCTCAGGCGGATGGCCTGGCGCTGGTCTCCCGGGGTGTCGCCGTCGAAAGTGGCGGCCTTCACCCCGAGGTCGCCGGCCTTGGAGAGTTCGATCAGTTCGGCCACCTGGTCCTGCGCCAACGCCTTGGTGGGGAACAGGTACAGCGCCTTGGCGCGGCGCTGCATGGCGGCACTGACCACGGGCAGCGTGTAGCACAGGCTCTTGCCCGAGGCCGTCGGGGTGGCGACGACCACGTGCTGGCCCCGCTGCACGGCCTCCCAAGCCTGTGCCTGATGCCGGTACAGCTGATCGACCCCGCGACTGGCCAACGCACGGGTCAGGTCCGGCGGCAGGTCCGCGGGCAGGGGGGCGTAAACGCCCTCCCGACCAGGCACGGTCAGTGTCCCGGTGATACGGCTCGCGTACTTCGTTCCCAGCCGCTGCGCCAGTCGACCGCCATCGTGGCGTCCCTCGGGCCGCGGCGCCGTCGGGAAAGCATGGGCGGTATGCGCCGGGTCGGGTAGGGGCAGGGTGGCGGGGCTGCGCATGTGGACGCTCCAGGAGGCAGTCCGCGTTGTACCGGTCGGACGTCTCACCTGGTGAGAACCACGGAAATTTGACCCCAATCAACGCATTGGCTCGCCAATGGGCAGCTAATGACCAGTGTCTATCGAGGAACCACGGCCATGATCAAAGACATCGTCCTGCCCTTGACCGGAACGGCCGGCGACGCCCATGCGGTCGCCGCGGCGTTGGACCTTACCGCGTCCGAGGACGGGCACCTCTCACTGCTGGAGCTGGTCAACCTGCCGGTGCCGGTGCCGGGACCGTGGGGCATGGTGCCGGACGCATCGATGGCCAGCGTGTATGACGAACTGCGCGCCCAGTCCGAGACCCGTGCGGCCAAGTGGCGCGAAAAGCTCAAGACCGCCGGGGTGCTCGGGGAGGTTCGGGTGGTCGAGTCGTTGTTCGTCGAACCGCCGCGCACCGCCGCAATCAACGCACGGTATGCCGATATCAGCATCATCACCGGAGCGGCGGCAGGAGACTCGGATACCGCGGCGTTGATCCATCCGTTCTTCAGCGAACTGCTGATGGAGTCTGGAGGGCCGGTGTTGGTGATTCCTCCATCTAGCCGGCCGGTGTTTCCGGCGGGTCACGCGGTTATCGCATGGCGGCCTACCTCGGAGGCGGCGCGGGCCCTGCGTGACGCGCTCCCATTGTTACGGCGGGCGGCTACCGTGGACGTGGTGGTGGTCGATCCACGAACGGGCGAGCAGGGCGACGGTGAGCAGCCGGGCGCGGACATCGCCAACCATCTGGCGCGCCAAGGCTTGAAGGCCAACGTGGTGCAACTGGAGCGCGGGTCTCGTTCCGTGGCGGCGACGCTGCTGGAGCAAGCGCGGGCGTCGGGGGCCGACCTGCTGGTGGCGGGCGGTTACGGCCATTCCCGTTTTCGCGAGTGGGCGCTGGGCGGCGCCACACGAGAGCTGCTTGAGAACGCACACCTGCCGGTGTTGTTCTCGCACTGATTCAGTGTGGGGGAGGTGGAACGGGGCGCCTGTACAGGCGCCCCGTTCATGTGCGACAGGACGCAGACGCGCGACGCTCAGCGCGCGGAGTACCCGCCGTCGATGACAAGCTCCGAACCCGTAACGAACTTGGATTCATCCGACGCGAGATAGACCACGCCCCAGGCGATGTCGTCGGCATCGCCCATGTGGCCGAGGGGATGCAGCCGTCCAACCTCTTCGCGGGCAGCCGCAATGTCGGTGGCGCCGCTGGCCTGAAGGTGGTGCTCCACCATGGGCGTCCAGATATAGCCCGGGTGGATGGAGTTCACCCGGATGCGGTCGGGGGCGTAGATCATGGCGTCGGTCTTGCTCATCAGCCTCACTGCACCCTTGGAGGCATGGTACGCAGGCACGTCGGGGGCGCCCACCAGGCCGTAGATGGATGACAGGTTGATGATGCTGCCGGCGCCGGCACGCTTCATGAGCGGCAAGGCGTGCTTGGTGCAGAACAGCACACCCTTCACATTGACCGCCTGGACCAGGTCCCAATCCTCCTCGGTGATCTCGTGGGTCAGCTTGGTGCTTCCGGAAATACCGGCGTTGTTCACTAGCACGTCCACGCCGCCGAAATGGTCCGCCACTTCGGCGATGGCTCGGGACACGTCAGCTTCGCGCGTGACGTCGACGTGCCAGTAGCGGGCCTTGCCGCCTGCGTGGTTGACCGCATTGGCCAGGGCTTCACCTTCGGCATCCAGGCGGTCAAAGATGGCCACGGCGGCGCCTTCCTCGGCCAGCCGCTGTACGCAGGCGTAGCCAATCCCGACGGCGCCGCCGGTCACGATGCAGGTCTTGCCTTGGACGCGATTCATGCCTGTGCTCCAAAAGAAGGCGGGGATGGTGGAATGGTGGCGCGGCGGACGCTTCTGGACTTGATTCGCGTCAGATTATGCGCCGGATGCATGGCCGGGACCGAGGCTGCATAGCGGCGGCTTTGTGGGCCATGCCGCCTTGATCAACGGCCTGGCAGCATGCGGAGCGTGGCCTTGGCCAGCAGGCCGGCCACGCTGATGGCATTGGTGGCATGCGCGATGGTGTCGGTGCTGACCACGCGCGCCGCGCCAGCGTCTAGCAGTGACTCGTACGCATCGCCGGCAAACACGGCATGGGTGGCGATGCACGTTGCGGGCGGGAATCCGAGGCGCTGCAGATGTCCCAGGGTTTCGACGAGCGTACGCCCCGAGGACACGATGTCGTCCACCACTACGGGCGTACGGCCATGCGCTCGCGTGGCATCAGGCAGGCTTACCCGGACATCGCGGTCACCAAAGCGCTCCTTCTCCAGCACCTGGTGAGGCGCATTCGCCAGCGCTGCGATTGCCGCCACCCACTGGTCGCTTTCGCTGTCGGGGCCGATGAGGACCGGTGTCTCCATTTCGCGGCGGATCCATTCGGCAATGAGCGGCGCCGCCGCCACGTTGCACGCGGGAATGGTGTACACATCCTCCAGCGCATGGATGCGATGCAAGTGTGGGTCGACCGTCACCAGCCAGTCAAAGCTTTGCGATACAAACCGCGCGAACAATGGCGCGCTGACGGCTTCGCCAGGATGGAAGCGAATGTCCTGGCGCATGTAGGCGAGGTACGGTGCCACCAGGCCGACCGATCGCGCACCGAACTCACGCGCGGTCTCACAGGCGAAGCGCAGCGCCATCGCCATGACGTCGGGATCGTGCAGGCTGGCGACGATGGCGACATCCGCTCCTTCCAGTTGCTCGTCGATGGCCACGAGGGATTCGCCATCGGGAAAGCGCCGCCATTCCAGGCGCCCGGCGCGGACCTGCGGGCATCCGGGATCGGCCGCCATTGCGGTGACCATCGATTCGGCAAGCGGGCGTTGGGCGGGGAAGGGAAGCAGCACCAGGCTCATGGTTCGATGTCCTGCAGGTCGAAAATGGTGGTGCAATCGCGGGCGTAATCCAACGCGTATTCCAGTTCCCCCCTAGACTGCGCATGCACCGAAAACAGCGGTTCACCGGGCCGGACGCGATCGCCGATGCGCAGTCGCGATACCAGCCCGGCCGCCGGCGATACCGGTGCCCCCGCCAGCTTGGCCACCTTCGAAAGGCGTCGGTTGTCGATGCCCGCCACCACGCCGCCCCGTAGCGCCAACACGTCTGCCTGGAAGCGCGCCGGCCGCGGCTCCGTGAAGCCTCCCTGCGCCTCGCAGATAGCCATGAACTTGGCGAGCGCCTGACCTGAAGCGACCGCTTGCTCGGCTAGGGCGCGGCCACGGCCGATGACGTTTCCGGGCACGAGGTCCAGAAGGTCGCCGGCGAGGGCGATTGCACGCTCGCGCAGATCGGCCGGTGCGTCTGCGTCGCCGCGCAACACCCTCAGCACGTCCATGGCCTCCAACGCAGGGCCGATGCCGTACCCGACGGGCTGTCGCCCATCGGTGCGGTTTACCGCGATACGCAAACCAAGCGCGGCAGCGGTGCCGACGAGGCGTCCGGTCAGCGAATCGGCAGCCGCATCCGACCGGACCTTGGCGGTAGGGCCTACGGGCATGTCGATCAATACGTGGTTGGAGCCGGCCGCCACCTTTTTTGAAAGGATGCTGGCGACCAGTTGCCCATCGCTGTCGAAATCCAGCGGGCGCTCGACTCGGATCAGTACGTCGTCTGCCGGGCTGAGGCGGACGTTCCCCCCCCAGACCACGCAGCCCCCTTCACGTTCCACCACGCGCCGCATCGCCGGCAAGTCCAGGTCCACCGGCGCCATGACCTCCATGGTGTCGGCCGTGCCGGCCGGCGAAGTGATGGCACGCGAGGACGTCTTGGGAATGCGATAGCCCAGCGACGCAATGATGGCGACCACTATGGGCGTCGTGCGATTGCCGGGAAGGCCCCCTACGCAATGTTTGTCCAATACCGGGCCTTCGCCCCAGTCCAGCGTGTCGCCGACGGCGATCATTGCCCGGGTGAAGGCCGTCGTCTCGCCATGGTCCAGGCGCTCGCCGGCGCAGGCGGTCACGAAGGCTGCCAATTCAATGTCGGAAAGCCGGTTTTGCACGGTGTCCTGCATCAACGCCAGGTAATCCGATTCCTGCAACCGCTGGCCGAACACTTTCGCGCGCAACGCGCCCGCCGAGCGCGGCGGCTCCGGATGGTGGAAGGTGGCCATCGCGTCGGGCTCCGGCTGGATGGCGTTCCATGCCGCCTCGGACAGCGCGACGGAGTCATGGGGAAGGATGTCGCTGACTACCACGTTGAGCGTGGCGATCAACTCGCGGTGGTCTATGCGCATGCTGACACGGGTGAGCGCGGCAAACCCTTCCGAACGGCAGACCTCGCAGTCGCGGTGCATGTACACCACGGGCTGCTGGTAGGTGTCGATGCCGGCTCGAATTACCCGAAGCTTGATCCTGTCCGCGTCGCTGTTCATCTGTCCCCGCGATCTCTGGCGAAGCCATAGCATGCCCCATGGAAGCGGCCCATGGCTTGACCTTGAGCAAGGCGGTTGTCCACGCATCGGCAGCCGCGGCTCCGGCGTAGAATGACGGGGCCCGTTCCTGGTTGCGCCATGGCTACCGAATCGCCCTCCGCCCCATCTTTTTACGACAGCCGCTGCGCCAACCCCCTGTCGATGGAGGCGCTGAACCAGTACTGCTTCTGCATCTCGGTTGACCCCGAAAAGCTGCACGACGCACTGCTGCGGTCCCTGGGTGACCATGGCGTGCCAAGCACGCTGGCCCAGACCCATCCGCATCTGTTCGCCGGGCTTCCGGTGTACGTCTCGCGGGAGAACATCGACCGCGTCGAGGCGGCGGTGCGCGCCATCGAGGCGGCGACCGCATTGCCGGAGTACCGCAATCGGGTCCTGTCCTGGGCGCCCGACATCGCGCGATACGATCCTGGCTCGCCCGGCGGGTTACTGGGGATGGATTTTCACCTCTCGCCAGACGGCCCGCGCCTGATCGAGATCAACACCAACCCTGGGGGCGTGCTCCTCAACACGCTGATGGGTCAAGTGCAGGATGTCTGCATGCCCAGCGTGGTGATCGCGCCAACCGATGCGGGCATCGCAGAGCAGGGTGTCATCGATCTGATGCGCGAAGAATGGCGGCTGCAGCGCGGCGAGCGTCCGTTGCAGGTCGTTGCCATCGTGGATGAGGCGCCGAGCTCGCAGTACCTGTATCCGGAATTCCTGCTGTTCCGGGAGTTGTTCTCACGGCACGGATTGACGGGGGTGATCTGCGCCCCGGAAGAACTGCAATACCGCGACGGCGCACTGTGGTTCGGTCGCCAGCGGGTGGACATGATCTACAACCGGCTCACGGATTTCCCCCTCGATCTTCCTGGGCACGCCTCGCTTCGCGCTGCCTATCTGGCGGGACACGTCGTTCTCAGTCCGCACCCTCGCGCGCATGCGCTGTACGCGGACAAGCGCAACCTGATCCTGCTGGGGGATCCAACGTTCCTGGGTCGCGCCGGTGCCGATGCAGCGACCATCGACATCCTGGCCAGGACTGTGCCCACGACGACCCTGATCACCGCCAGCAACCGCGATGCGCTATGGGGCCGCCGGCGTCAGTTGTTCTTCAAACCGGCATCCGGCTTCGGCAGCAAGGCCAGCTATCGCGGCGACAAACTGACGCGGCGCGTGTGGGACCAAATGGCGACGGGTACCTACATCGCCCAGGCCCTCGTCGCGCCCAGCGAGCGCCATGTGCGCGGCGAGGGCAGCCCGCTGAAGGCAGACATCCGCTGCTATGCGTATCGGGGCAAACCGTTGCTGTTTGCCGCGCGGCTCTACCAAGGGCAGACGACCAACTTCCGCACGCCCGGCGGGGGATTTGCGCCAGTGCTCACGGCCGTAGGCTGATCGCCTTAGAGCGACCACCGCGACGGTTGCAGTTGCAACAAAAATTACTTCATTGACAGGCCAAATTTTGCCGTGGTATCAGGGTAGGCACACCTCGGAGGTTCAACGTTTCCGGCTCATGGCTTGGTCCGCTCTCGCACTGCGTTTCCTGCTGATCGTGGCGTTCTGCCTCGACGGCGGGGCGTCGCTGTGGAAGGCCAGCCAGATGGCGGCCCGCATGGCTAGTCAGTCCAATAATGTCATAGCGAACACTCTTTCGCATCATGACTCGCGGACTGCGGCGGTCCCCATCCAAGGGTGCGAGACGCAGGACCGGGCGGCGCCCACAAATGGGCAGCAGGAAGATTGCCATTGCGAAGAAGCCAGTGGCTGTCATTGCCCGTGCGCATTTGCGGTGAAGCTGCTCGTGCACCGGGTGCCCTTTGCCGCACAGCACCGGCTTGCCGTCCAACCTGCCACCGTGCTGCCGCCATCGGCGGCGGAGGCGAAGACTTCCGCGGTATTCCGACCTCCCATCGCATGATCTGAAACGCGCCCCACGGGCGACCATCTCAGGGCCACACGCCATTCCGGCCGTTCCGGTCGAAGCCTTGGCGTAGCAGAGCCAACACTACGATCACGCGATTTTCCAGGGGATTCACATGTTCAAGCGTAACCACCTTGCGCTGGCTGTTGCCGCGCTGTTGTCGGCTGGCGTCTCATCCAATGCATTGGCGCAGGAGGCGCGCCCGCCCACCCAGACTCCCGACGCTACCGATCTGGACACGGTCACTGTCACAGGCAGCCACATCAAGCGCGCCGCCATCTCGGGCGTGGGCCCGGTCACCGTGATCGACGCCGAGACCATCGAGCGTTCGGGTGCCATTTCCGTGGAGACCCTGCTGCAGCGCCTGCCGGCATCCGCCGGTTTCGCTGGCAACCAGACCAATGCCTATTGGGCCGACAACGGCTACGGCACCACCCAGGTCAACCTGCGTGGCTTGGGCATCAACCGCACACTGGTCCTGCTCAACGGCCGCCGCGTGGTCAATGGCGGTACCGGCGCCAACAGCTCGGTCGACCTCAACATCATCCCGGTGGCACTGATCGAGCGCATCGAAGTGCTGAAGGACGGCGCGTCAGCCATCTACGGCGCCGACGCGGTGGCCGGCGTGGTCAACATCATTACCAAGAAGAGCTTCGATGGGGCCGAGGCATCAATCCGCTATGGCCAGACGTTCGAGCAGGATGGCGAGGAAGGCGCGGCCGACTTCGCATGGGGCATCACTGGCGAACGCGGCGCGATCATGGCGGCGATCAACTATGCCGAATCCGGCGCAGTGAACATGGCGGACCGCGCCCCGTGCGGCCTGGGCGAATCGGGCGGGCAATTGGTGTGCGTAGGCAGCTCCTCCACGATCGGTGGCCGTGCCGTGCTGGCCGATGGGCGCCGCGTGAACTTCAACCAGGATCCGGGCGGAAACGGCAATTTCTACGAGACGTATTCCAGCGCCAAGCACAACTTCAACTCCAACCCTTATCTGAATGCCGTCAACCCGCTCAAGCGGGTGAGTTTCAGCACTTTCGGGAATTACGCGCTGTCCGACAGCGTGCGTGGATTCGCCGAGTTGATGTACACCAACAGGCAGTCTGACCAGTTGGCGACGCCGGGCTCCGTTGGCCAATACCGACCGATCCGTATCTCGGCAACACACCCGACCAATCCGACCGGGCAGAACCTGACGTTGCAGCGCCGCCGGTTGCTGGAAGCGGGGGTGCGCGAGTTCTACCAGGAAGTGGACACGTTCCGGGTCGTAATGGGGGTGGACGGCCAGCTTGGCGACGGCTGGGATTGGGGCATGGCCGTCAACTGGGGTCGCAATACCGGTATCGATGGCTCGACCAACGTGGCCAATCTCGACCGTGTCGATCAGACCCTGAATACCGCCGTATGCAGTAACGCGCCGGGCGCGGCGATCCCGTGCGGTGACTATCTTGGCTACGGCGACCTGACGCAGCAGGTGCTGGACTACATCATGTTCACCACCCGCGACAACGGTGGCAACGACCAGAAGAGCTTCACCGCCAACGTGAGCGGCCAACTCTTCGAACTGCCGGCCGGCTGGGTCGGCGTGGCCACGGGCGTGGAGATGCGCAAGGAGCGCGGCTGGCGTGATCCCGACCAGCTGACCGTGCTGGGCATCGCCAACACCAACCAGCAGGAGCGCATCGCTGGCGAGTACACCGCGAAGGAAGCGTTCGTCGAGGTCGCCATCCCGCTGCTGCAGGACAGCGTGATCGCGGATTCGCTGACGCTCAACGGCGCAGTGCGCTATTCCGATTACGACTTGTTTGGTGATGACACCAACTACAAGGTGGGGCTTGACTGGCAGGTAGTGCCGTCGTTGAAGGTGCGTGCCAACTACGCCACTGCGTTCCGCATTCCCAACGTGCCCGAGCTGTTTGGCGGCGTGTCCGAAGGCAACCTGACCACCACCGATCCGTGCAACGGTTGGAGCAGCCAGCCATCTTCTTCCACGATCTACCAGAACTGCCAGGCCGATGGCGTGCCGGTGGGTTACACCCAGTTGGGCAACACAGTGCTGACCACGGTGGGCGGCAACCAGAACCTGCAACCGGAAGACGCGGAAACCACCACGGTGGGCGTTGTGTGGACTCCGACCTTCGCTGATGGGCTGACCCTGACGCTGGACTATTTCAACATCAGGATCGATAACGCCATCCAGCGCATCGACGGCTCCACCAAGCTCGCGGTCTGCTACAACACGCCAGGGCTGGCGCACCAGTTCTGCGGCAGCGAGAACTTCACCCGAAACGCCCTTACCGGCGAGATCGACTTCCTGTCCGCCCAGCCGGTCAATGCCGCCAACGAGCGGGTCTCGGGCGTTGACCTAGGTGCGCTGTACCAGTTCGGCCTGGCCGGTTGGGACAACACGTTGAGCTGGGACGTTTCGTACCTGAAGGAATACGACGTCCGCCCGTTCGACGGCGCCGATCCGATTCGCTATGCGGGCATGGTCACGGGCGGACGCGGCAGCTTCACCCACTGGCGCTCGTTCACCTCGCTGACGATGGCGCGTGGCCCGTGGTCGGGCAGTTACTCTGTGCAGTACATCGGCAAGGCGGATGACATCAATGCAGCCCCAGGCGACATCGGCGACCATGCCCCGAGTGTCACGTACCACAATGCCCAGGTGAAGTACGCCTTTGGTGACGTGGCCGACGTGGCGTTTGGCATCGACAACCTGTGGGACAAGCAGGCGCCGTTCATCCAGAGCTGGACGGACGCCAACACCGACACGATGACCTACGACCTGCTGGGGCGTCGCTGGAACGTGAAGTTCACCTACCGCTGGTGACCTGATCGTGTCATCGCGCATCGCCCGGCCTGCGTGGCCGGGCGATGCGATCGTTCGCTTTTTCTGCAGGAAACGCATCAATGAAACCCGCTTTCTGGGCCCGCAAAGCCCACAAATGGATCGGCCTGGTCATCGGCGTCCAGGCGCTGCTGTGGATGGTCAGCGGCCTGTACATGACCGTCATTTCCATCGACGTCATCCACGGCGACCATCTGGCGCATGGCGCGTCCGCGCCCCTGTCGACGTCGGTCGACTACGTCGCGCCGTCGCAACTCGTCGCCAACAATCCGGGACTGGTCAGCTTCCGCCTGAAGCATGTAATGGACAGAGCGGTCTACGAAGTCCGCACCGAGTCCGGAACGAAGTTGGTGGACGCCGTTTCCGGCAAACCCTGGGCGCCACTGGATGAATCACAAGCCCGGCGAATCGCCCAATCGCTGTACCAGGGTGATGCGTCACTGGTCTCCATTGCATTGTTGACCGAGGCCCCGCAAGAGGTGGCGTCCCGGCCGGTGCCGATGTGGCAGGCCCGGTTTGATGATCGTGGCCGGACCACGCTGTATATCTCGCCCAACACCGGTGAGCTGCTGGCCAAGCGCCATGAGTTGTGGCGCTGGTTTGACTTCCTGTGGATGCTGCACATCATGGATTACGAG
>CBFGOS010000019.1:0-15801 GCA_965650425.1 uncultured Lysobacter sp.
TAGCGGCCTACGCCCACGCCGTAGAGCTCGGTGGGCGAGCCACCGAAGTCGAGCTGGTCATAGCTGGCCGACAACTCCCAGCCCTGGCCCAGACCCTGGAAAAGCTCTACCCGCCAGGAGCGGTCGGGGAACAGGTCAGGCGTGGGTGCGTGCTGGTAACGCAGGTTGGCATATGCCCGCGACCAGAGGTCGACGTAGCCATCGAGTGCCCACGCGGCATCCCGCTGACCGAACCGGCGCGCACCCAACCATTCCAGGCCCAGCGAGCCACGCCCGAAATACCGGCGCAGCGACGCGGACTGCTCGGTCCAGCCGTCCCGGTCGGGACTGAAGGTGGTGCGCGCCACGCCGAAGCGCGCCGCCCACCGATATCCGTCCGCCGCCACGGCGTCAGGATTGGAAGCGCGCGGTTCCAGGGCGCGCATTGCGGCGTCGACCACGGCCGCGTCCGCCCCCAGGGCGCGGGCCGCTTCGAAATCGGCACGCGCTGCATCGAGTTCGCCGGCCGACCGATAGGCGCGCGCCCGCGCAACCAGGGCGGCCGACTCTTGTGGCTGAAGGGCATGCCAGCGGCCATAGGCCTGCGCGGCTTGGGTGGGCCGGTCGCTCCACAGGTACATGTCGCCCAGCGCTGACCAGGCGTCCGCATACGTGGGCGAGGTTTCCACCACGGCTTGCAGGTCCGCCTCGGACTGCTCCCACTGCCCCATCCACGCCAGGGTGCGCCCGCGGGCGAGCAACACGTCGGTGTTGCCAGGCGACCGCTCGAGCATGCTGGCGTAAAGGGCGAGTGCCGCCTCGCGCTGGTCGTTGGTGGCCACTTCACGGGCGTGACGCAGTTGCTGCTCGTGGCTCTCCTCCACGGCAACCGGCGCGGCGGCGGTCGTGTCGTTCGGCGGCAAGCTCGGGTCGGCCGAAGCCAGCAACAGCGCTAGGGCAATGGGGGATGCCGTCATGGGGTTGTTTCCAGTTCCCGGGGAGCGTCAGCAGGGGGGGTATCGACGCGCTTCGCAGCGACCGGCGGCGTCGACTCGTCGGGCGCGTGTTGCCACGTGGCGTTGCGCTTGACGTTGCCCCAACGGGACTTGCCGCGCAGCCCGGTGACCCACCGCACGAGACCGATGAGGCGCCAGAACGCGGTCAGCTGGCGATAGCCGAAGTTCTCGATGATCGCGACCAGGAACAGCTTCAGCTGCTGGGTGGGACGCGGGTACAAGTGAAACGACAGTTCTTCGAGCAGCAAGGCATTGGTCGAGAGCAGCACGCCCAAGCCCACCGAAGCGAAAAGGAAGACCAGGAAGGCTTCGGGCGACAGCAGCCCCACGAACCACAACACCAGCACCGAGACGTAACCCAATACCTCGATCACCGGCCCGAGGCCTTCGAACACGAGCATGAACGGGAAGGCCAGTCGACCCACGGCACCGCCATTGCGCTGGAACATCATCCGCCAGTTGGGGATGAGGCTTTCCATCAGGCCCTGCTGCCAGCGCACGCGCTGGTTGCGCAGGGACCGCAGGTCCTCGGGCGCTTCGGTCCAGCAGATGGGGTCAGGCACGAACGTGATGTTGTACGGCCGCTTCTCCTTGCGCAGCTCGTGGTGCAGGCGCACGACCAGCTCCATGTCCTCACCCACCGTGTCCTTGTGGTAGCCGCCCACCGCGATCACGCGCTCCTTGTAGAACACGCCGAACGCCCCGGAAATGATCAATAGCGCATTGATCGGCGACCAGCCGAGGCGCCCGAAGAGGAACGCACGCAGGTATTCGATCAACTGGAACTGGGGCAGGAGCTTGCGCGGCAGCGCCACGTCGGAAAGGAAGCCGTCCTTCACCGCGCAACCGTTGACGATACGGATTACGCCGCCGGCTGCCACCGTGGTGGCGTCTTCCAGGAACGGCTGTACTACGCGCGACAGGCTGTCATGCTGGAGAATGCAGTCCGCATCGACCACGCAGAACAGCGGGTAACGCGCACAGTTGATGCCGGCATTGAGCGCATCGGCCTTGCCGCCCTGCTGCTTGTCCACCACGCGCACCCGTGGGTAGGCCGCGGACGCGTAGATCCGATTGACCGGTTCAGTGGGTATCCGCTTGCGGTAAGCCTCGGGGAACTCGACCAGCGCGAATGCCCGGATGAGCGCATCGAGCGTACCGTCCGTTGAGCCGTCGTTGACCACGACGATCTCGAAGTCCGGATAGTTCAGCCGAAGCAACGAGCGCACCGAGGACACGATGGTGCGTTCCTCGTTGTGCGCGGGCACCAGGACGCTGACCGGCGGCTGGTAAGCGGTGAAGTTCTTGGGCAGGTACTGCGCGCCGCGTTCGCGCATGTGCCGGATGATGCCGAACACCGACACATAGTTGAGCAGCAGGTACCCAAGGTTGATGCCGATGAAGTAGAGGAGGAACACCCATTGCATCCCCTCCAGGAACCAGATCAGCCCTGGAGGCAGGGAGACACCGCTCATCGCTCCACCCCCATCCGCTGCTCGGCCATCACCTGGTCCAGGATGTCGCACGCAAACCGATCGGTCTGGTTGTCACGAATCCGGCGCATGGCGGCCTCTTTCATGAACGGCAGTTTGACCAGCGCCTGCGCCGCGCGGTAGCGCACCCACCACTGCGGGTCGGCCAACAGGGGCAGCAGCCGCTGCTCGTCGCCGGGCACGCCGAGTCGACCCAGTGCCGATGCCGCGTGCATGCGCACATGCCAGCGCGGATGCGCCAACAGAGGACGAACCAAGTCGAGGTCGGCCGGATCAGCCAATACCTGCAGGCAGGTCGACACGAGATGGTCATCGTTGGGCGTGACGACCAGCTGGCGGATCACAGGCGCGGCCGCCTCCCGGCTGACGCCGGCGAGGAAGCGAACCATGCGCGGCGCCACGTCCGCATTGGCCTGCAGTGCCGCCGTCCCAAGTTGCTGGGAAACACTGTCCGGCCCGGCTTCGCGAAGGATGTCGGCAACGCCATCCTGCGACCAGTCGCCACGCGTCATGATGTGCGGCACGAGCAATGAAACGGCGCGACCGGGGTCGATCTGCATGATCGTCCGCGCTGCGCAGAGGGACACGATCGAACTGCTGTCATCCAGAAGGCGGGCGATCCGGTCGAAGTGCGCGCGACTTTTCAGATAGCCCAACGCGATGATCGTAACCACGCGCTCATGGAAGCCCCCGCGCTCCAGCACAGAGTGCAGGCGCTGCTCCAGGCCGATCGAACCCGCAAAGGCCTGCAGTGCCGGGCTTTCGGCGCCGTCCAACTTGGCATGGATGCCATTCCACGCCTCAATGAAGCCCGACACGTCACGCGCAGGCAGGGGGGCGGGCTTGACGTGGCCGCCGTGACTCACATCCACCAGGATGCGGCCCCAATGGTCGGCCGCGCGACGGTGCCAGCGCTCTTTCCTTGCGACCAACTGGCGCATCACGAGGATCACCGTCAGCGTGACCAGCGTCATCACTAACACCGTGACGCCCAGCCAGAAGGCGAACACGAGCTTGAAATCGGCCCCGCTCAGAAAATCCAAATCCACCATCGCCCCCTGAGGTGCGTGCGCGCCCTGCGAGCCGCACCGACCACTTTGAAGCTACAGCCGCTTCCGGCCACGCACCCCTGCCGGTGCCGAACGACACCGGGAATTGACAGGGCAACCCTGAGGACACTCCCCAAGGCTGGAATTATTGCGGCTTTTGTCACAACTTGCAAAACTTGCGCTTGCGTTTGCGATCTTCACCGGCTAGCGCGCGCGACCCCTCCGGGGACCACAGGCCCCTGGGGTCCGCTGGCCACCCGAGGTTGGCGCCTTGCCACCCCAGCCCCTCAGTAAGGACGCCTCCATGCCCCGAATCACCCGATCCAAGCTGCTGTACTTGGCGTTGGCCGCATGTCTTCTCCTGGGCGCCTTCGGAACGTGGGTGCTGCTGCACCCGGCCAGCATGTGGGTGCAACCGTGGCGCGCCGCGCGCTCCGACAGCTCCGAGCGCATCATCTTCGGGCCTTACCCCGTCGAAGCAGACTTCACATTCCTCAAGAGCAAGGGCGTCACCACGATCGTCAGCCTGCTCAACCCCGACCTGCCTTACGAACGGGTGCTGCTGGCCCAGGAGCGCGAGCATGCCGCGCGCCACGGGATGAAAGTGTTGAACTTCCCGATGGGCAGCATCCTCGGGCATTCCTTTGGCAAGGACTACATGGCCAATTCGCGGGCGGCGGCCGAAGCGGCGCTCAACGCCGACGGCGCTGCCTATATCCACTGCTACCTGGGCCTCCACCGCGCCAAGAACGTGCAGCGCTACCTGGCGGGCTTCGCCGAAAGCGAAAGTTACGCCGGCTCGGTCGAGCGCGAGCGCTCGCCCGACCGCCTGGCATTGGACGAGGCAAACCGGGCCCACATCGAAGGACGCCACCAGGACAGCCTGCGCGAGCTGGCGCGGATCACGACGCCGAATGCCGATGCCTTGCTGCTGGAGGGATCCAACCATTTGCGCCTAGGGGATCTGGATGCCGCCACAACGGCCTTGACCCGGGTGCTGGCGCTTGACCCACGCCACGTGGGCGCCACCACCTCGCTGGGCTTCGTCGCGCTGCGACGGCACAACACTTCATCCGATGACCGCGACCTCGCTCAGGCCGAGCTTCAGTTCACGCGCGCACTGGCGGCCCGACCCGATGACCACGATGCCGCGGAAGGCCTGGGCTACGTGCGCCATCGGCAGGGCCGAAGCGACGAAGCACGCACGTTGCTGCAGCGCGTGATCGACGCCAACCCCGACCACGCCGAGGTGCGCGCCCTACTTGAGAGCCTGGGCGACGCGGGCAGCGCGGATGGCCGCTCCAGGCCGGCCGTCAACGCCGGCTGACCCAGACCCGCAACCGTCTGTGCCGGGGCCGGCAAGCATCACGGGGTGCCGTGGTGCTTGCCCTGCCAAGGCCGGTACCAGGCACGGATCCGGGCGATATCCGCCTCCATGTCGTCCCCCAGCACGAACGGCGGACCGATGCCGATGATGCGGTCCGGGTAGTGGAAATACGCGGGGACCACCGGCACGTTCGCCGCCTTGGCGATGCGCCAGAAGCCCGGCTTCCAGCGCTCCACCGGCTTGCGCGTTCCCTCCGGCGCCAGGCCGTACCAGAGTTGCGGGTTGTCGCGGATCATCGCCGCGGCCTGCTCGACCACGCCGTGGGCCGCGCGGCGATCCACCGGGATCACGCCGAGGCGATGCAGGACCGCCGCCATCACCGGCACCTTGAACAGCGAGTCCTTGCCCAGGATCTTGATGTCCAGACCCATGCCCATCTTGGCGGCCAGACCCAGCACACCGTCCCAGTTGCTGGAGTGCGGGGCACCGATCAGCACCGCACGGGGGATGTCGGGGAAGGCGCCGACCATGCGCCAGCCGGCCAGCCGCAGGATCGTGCACCCCAGCCAACGGGAGACGGTGTGAGGCGGCACGCGCGGCACTTGCGGCGGCAGCGGCAGGACGGGTGAAGGCGAGGCGGCGTCTTGGGGCATGCGGTGCTGGGGCGGCGTCGGGTCAGGGCAAGGGTAGCGGGGATCCGGGGCCCCAGCCTTCAATCCCAATCCCGCCGGGTGCGCCCCTGCTTGATCGTACTGCGTTCGCGCTTGGCCTCCAGCCGGCGCACCTTGGAGGCGCGGGTGGGCCGGGTGGCAATCCGCGGGGTCGGCGCGTGCAGCCCTCCCTCGATGAACGAAACCAGCCGCGCCCGCGCATCCTCGCGATTCCGGTCCTGGGTACGAAAGCGCTGGGCGTTGATCACCAGCACGCCCTCCTGGGTCATGCGCCGGTCGCGCTTGGCGAGCAGGCGGACGCGCACGGGCTCGGGAAGCGAGGGAGATTGCGCGACGTCGAAGCGAAGCTCCACCGCCGTGGCGACCTTGTTGACGTTCTGGCCGCCGGGACCGGCGGAGCGCACGAAACGCTCGACCAGCTCGTCGTCGGCGATCTCCACGTTGGTGCTCACTCGCAGCATGGGGCGTCCTCTTGCCTTCGCATTGTAGTGCGGCCAGTGCGCGTGCCTGTCCACGCGGAATCGACACTGGGCCGTGACCCCAGGCTACGGCTCGAAACCCTCAAACAGCGCCACGGCGCGCCCGAACTCCGCATCCAGTGGCGCAACGGCCACCACCCGCGCGCCCGTCACGGGATGCAGGAACGCCAGGCGTCGTGCATGCAGCAACATGCGGTGGATGCCAAGCATGCGGAAGTTGCGGTTGTGTCGACCATCGCCATGGCTGGTATCGCCGATCAGGTGGTGCGACACGTGCTTGAGGTGGCGGCGGATCTGGCGGAAGCGCCCGGTTTCAGGCTGCGCGCACAGCAATGCGTAGCGTGACGTCTCGAAGCCCGCCGAAGCCACCGCCAACTCGGTGGTGGCCAGGCACGTGAAACGGGTGATCGCCGGCTTCTTCTGCGGCTTGCCGGGCCCGCCGTCCAACGGATGGTCGACCGTGAACTGCGGCTCCGGCCAGCCACGACACACCGCCCAGTAATCCTTCTCCACCTCGCGCGACATCATCACCTGCCCCATGGCCGAGGCGGTGTCCCGATCGAAGGCCAGCAACAGTGCGCCGCTGGTGGCGCGATCGAGGCGATGGACGAGGAAGATCGGTCGACCGAACTGCTCGCGCAGCCGATCGGCGGCGAAGTCGGTCTCGCCCCGGGCCAGCGCGCTGTCGTGGACCATCAGGCCGGCGGGCTTGTTGACCACCGCCAGCCAGTCGTCCTGGTGCAGCACGTCGAGGCAGGACTTGTGGGCCATTTGGGGCGCGTTTCGATCTGTGACAATGGCCGCTATTTTCAACCATTGTTCCACCACATGGAGGTCCTGTGTCGAAGTTTCGTTCCTGGCAACACCCGCTCGCCCTTGCCATCGCCCTCACCTTGGGCACTGGTTCCGCCATCGCCGCCACGACGGGCGCGGGCGCCATCACGCCGCCAAAGGGCGTGAACGCCGGCCAGTGTGTCGAGGGCATCTGCGAGTACAACTTGGCCAACGGCCTGCGCGTGCTGCTGTTCCCTGACGCGAGCAAGCCGACCGTCACGGTCAACATTGCCTACGGCGTCGGCACGGTCCATGAGAACTACGGCGAAACCGGCATGGCGCACCTGCTGGAGCACCTGCTGTTCAAGGGCACCCCCAAACACGCCGATATCCCGGCCGAGATGAAGAAGCGTGGGATCGAGAAGAACGCCACCACCTCGCTCGACCGCACCAACTACTTCGGCTCGTTCCCGGCCAATGACGAGACGCTGGACTGGCTGCTCGGCATGGAAGCCGACCGCATGGTCAACTCCTTCGTGGCGAAGAAGGATCTCGACAGCGAGATGACCGTCGTCCGCAACGAGATGGAGCGCAACGAGACCGAACCGGCGCGCGCGCTGTTCCAGCGACTGCGCGCCACCGCCTACCTGTGGCACAACTACGGCAACGCCACGATCGGCGCGCGCTCCGACGTGGAAAACGTGCCGATCGACCGCCTGCAGGCGTTCTACAAGACGTGGTACCGCCCGGACAACGCCACCCTGATCGTGGCCGGCCGCATCGACCCGGCCACGACGCTGGCGAAGGTCCAGCGCCACTTCGGCAAGCTGGCACGCCCGGCGAAGCCGCTGCCGGCGTTCTACACCGCCGAGCCGACCCAGGATGGCGAGCGCGAAGTGACCGTGCGCCGCAGCGGCGACCTGCGCATCGTCGGTTCCGCCTACCACGTGCCGGGCACCACCCATGCTGACACCGCCGCGCTGGCCGTGCTGCTGAACGTGCTGGGCGACACCCCGACGGGGCGGCTGCACAAGGCGCTGGTCGACGGCAAGCTGGCCGCCGGAACCGGCGCCAACGCCGACGGCCTGCGCGAAGGCGGGCTGGTCACCTTGCTCCTGGTCGCACCGAAGGATGCCGACATCGCCAAGGCCGAGGCCGAGTTGCTGCGCCAGGTCGAGACCCTCGGTGCCAAGCCGATCAGCGCCGACGAGGTGGCCCAGGCGAAGCAGCGCATCGCCAACGGCTACGAGCGCAACTTCAGCAACGTCAACGCAGTGGCGATGGCGTTGACCGAGGCGGTCGCCTCCGGTGACTGGCGGCTGTACTTCCTGCAGCGCGACAACATCGCCAAGGTCACCGCGGACGACGTCAACCGCGTGGCCCGTACCTATCTGCAGCCGAGCAACCGCACGCTGGCCCGCTTCGTGCCGACCGACAACGCGCAGCGCGCCGAAATCTCGGCGGCGCCCAGCGCTGCCGAGGTCCTGAAGGGCTACACCGGGCGCGCCGCAGTGGCCGCCGGCGAGACCTTCGATCCGTCGCCGGCCAACATCGATGCGCGCACCCAGACCTTTACCCTCGGCGACAAGCTGAAGGTGTCACTGCTGCCCAAGGACACCCGCGGCGACGTGGTCACCGTGAATGCCAACTTCCGCTTCGGCAGCGAAGCCAGCCTGCGCGGCCGCGAGAATGGCAGCCTGGTGGGCCAGTTGCTGATGCGCGGCAGCCAGCGCCTGAACCGCGAGCAGATCGCGCAGAAGCTGGCCGAGCTCAAGACGGAGGGCAGCGTCGGCGGTTCGACGCAAGGCGCGAGCATCGACCTGCTGTCCAAGCGCGACACGGTGGCCGAGGCCCTGGCACTGGCCGCCGACATCCTGCGCCACCCGTCGCTGCCGGAGGCGGAGTTCGAGCAGTTCCGCCTGCAGCTGATCACCGGGCTGGAGGCCGCGCGCAAGGAGCCCGGCGCCGTCGCGGGCGAAGCGCTCGCTGCCCACTTCGAGCCGTGGCCGGTCGGCCACCCGTTGCGCGGCAAGACGCTGCAGGAAAGCCTGGCGGTGGTGAAGGCGCTCAAGCTGGATGAGCTGCGCAAGTTCCACCAGGACTTCTACGGCACCAGCGAAGGCGAGATCGCGATCGTCGGCGACTTCGACGCGGTGGCGATGAAGGCGCAGCTGCAGCAGTTGTTCACCGGCTGGGTGTCGCCGCGCCCGTACGCGGGGATCCCGACCCGTCACACCGTGGTCGCCGCCGAAGCACGCCGCCTGGAGACGCCGGACAAGGCCAACGCCGTGGTGCTGGCCCGCAGCAACCTGTCGCTCAACGAGGCCGACGCCGACTACCCGGCGCTGCTGGTGGCCAATGCCATCCTCGGCGGCGATCCGCTCAAGGCCCGTCTCGGCACCCGACTGCGCCAGCAGGACGGATTGACCTACAACGTGCGCAGCAGCCTGAGCGCCGACAGCAGTCCCCAAGGCCGCGACGACGCGGGCAACCTGAGCATCCAGGCGATCGCCGCACCGCAGAACGTCGCGCGCCTGGAGGCGGGCCTGCGCGAGGAGGTGGCGCGACTGGCCCGGGACGGCGTCAGCGAGGCCGAGCTCAAGGACGCAGTCAACGCGATGCTGACCGAACGCCAGCAGGCCCGCGCCGGTGACGGTACGGTGGCCGGTATCCTGGCGCGCAACCTGTACATGGGGCGCACGATGGCGTGGCAGGCCGACTTCGACGCGCGCTTGCAGGCGCTGACCGCGGCCGAGGTCAACGCAGCGATCCGCAGGCACCTGAAGCCGGAGACGTTGAGCGTGTATGCAGCGGGCGACTTCGCCAAGGCCGCGTCTGCCGCGACCGCACCGGCGGCGGGGGCGGCGGCGAGCGGCAAGTAACCGCGCGACGTCGCGCTGAAACACAACGGGCCCAGCGATGGGCCCGTTCTTTTTGTGTCGTTCGTTGGCTACGTGGCGCTCAACGCCGCCGCGGCCACGCCGCAAGCAACGCCCACAGCCCGCCCAGGCCCGCGATCCAGGACGAAGCGGGTACCGACCATACGCGCGGACCACCGGCTTCCAGCCCGTACAGCACCGCCGCGACGATCAGCAACCCGGTACCGAGGATCGCGGCCACGGTGCGGCGCTGCGCGTCCTTCACGGTGCGAGTGAGTTCAGCGAGGTCGTGCGAACGCATCGACAGCTGGTGCTGGCCGGTGACCTGCTGGTCCAGCCAGGCGTGCAGCAGGCGCGGCATCTCCGGCGCGTGGGTGACCAACTCGGGCAGGCGCTTGCGGAATTCGCTGGCCAGGCGTTGCGGGCTGTAACGCTCGACCAGGATCTTCTCCAGCACCGGCTTCGCCACCGCCCAGATGTCCAGCTTCGGGTCCAACAGGCGGCCCACGCCTTCGATGTTGAGCAGGGTTTTCTGCAGCAGGATCAACTGCGGCTGCAGGGTCAGCTCGTAGCGCTGCGCGGTGCGGAACAGCTTGAGCAGCACCTCGGCCAGCGAGATCTCGCTCAGCGGGCGGGTGAAGTACGGCTCGCACACCCCGCGCACCGCCGCCTCCAACTCGTCGATGCGGATGTGCGACGGCATCCAGCCGGCACGCACGTGCAGCTCGGCGATGCGGCGGTAGTCGCGGTTGAAGATCGCCATGAAGTTCTCGGCGAGGTAGTACTGGTCCTCGCTGGAGAGCTGGCCGACGATGCCGAAATCCAGCGCGATGAAGCGCGGGTTGGCTTTTCGCGACGGGTCGGTATCTACCCAGATGTTGCCGGCATGCGCGTCGGCGTGGAAGAAGTTGTCGCGGAACACGCTGGTGTAGAACACGCGCACGCCCTTGGCGGCCAACGCGTGGCGGTCGATGCCGGCAGCATCGAGCGCGGCGATGTCGTCGGACGGGATGCCGTACACGCGCTCCATGGTCAGCACGCGATCGGCGGTGTGCGACCAGATCACTTCCGGAACGTACAGGTCATCGCTGCCGTGCCAGAAGCGCCGCAGCACGCTCGCGTTGCCGCCCTCGCGCTGCAGGTCCAGCTCGGCGCTGAGGGTGTTCTCGATCTCGGCGACCACCTCGCGCGGGCGGATCTTGTCGGCGCTGGGGTGGGTGCGCTCGACGATGCCGGCGATGGCATTGAGCAGCGCGATGTCGCTGGCGATCTGCGGTTCGATGCCGGGACGCAGCACCTTGACCACCACTTCGCGCGCGGCGGCCTCCGCGGTGGCCGGCAAGGTCGCCGCATGCACCTGCGCGATGGATGCCGACGCCAGCGGCGTGGTGTCGAAGTCGATGAACGCCTCGGCCACCGGGCGGCCAAGCGCGGCCTCCACGATGCGCCGTGCGTGTTCGCCGTCGAATGGCGCGACGCGATCCTGCAGCAGCGCCAGCTCCTCGGCCACGTCCGGCGGCACGAGGTCGCGCCGCGTGGACAGGATCTGGCCGAACTTGACGAAGATCGGACCCAGCTCCTGCAGTGCCAGGCGCAGGCGTGCGCCGCGCGACATCGCCGCGATCTCCGCGGAGGCACGCGGCACGAACGGCCGCGCGAGCTTCAGCCAGGCCTCGACCGGCGTCCCGTCCAGCAGGGCGTCGAGGCGGTAGCGCAGCAGGACCCGGCCGATGCGCCAGGCGCGCAGCGCGGACTTCATGGCGTACCCGTGCGCGTCGGCGCGGCGGAGATGCGATTGGCCAAGCGAGCGACACGGGCCGCCATGCGATCCACGTCATCGCGAAGCGCGTCGACGTCGTCATGGAACGCATTGAGCTCATCGCGCGGCACCACGTCGCGCGACTCTTCGGTGACGTACTCGGCAGCGTTGGTCGCGAACGCGCCCGCGGCGTCCTTGGCGTGGCGCAATGCACCGGCAATCGCGTTGGCCACCTGCACGCCGAGGATGTCGCCGAACACGCGGGTGAACGGCTGCTGCCAGTCCGGGTCGAAGCGCTCGGCCAGGCGCTGCAGGCGACGCGCGAGGTCGGCATCGCCCTCGATGCGCAGCTTGCCCACCGGCGGTGCGTTGTCATTGCGCAGGAACGGGAGCTGCGAGAGCAGGCCACCCAGCGTGCTGCGCACTGACAGGTCCGGCGTGGCAGGGTCGAGGACCGGGCCGACGTCCAGCCGGTCGCCGCTGACCCGGATCTGCAGCGCCAGCGGCGGCGCCGCGACATGCAGGGCCACGGTGCGGCCATCGAGTGCGCGCAGGCCCTCGCGGGTCTCCGGGTCCAGGGCCAGGGCGCGGTTGAGCGCGGCCTCCAGGGTGCGGCCGGCGAGCGGCTTGAGCGAATCCAGCGGCGAGGAGCGGTCGGTCATGCCGGCATTCTACCGGCCCGGCGTGCCGGTGCCGTGGAGCTGCGCCCGGCGGGCCGTGCCGTGCGGCGCTCCCCCCTCGCGACACCGGCCCCGCCATCAACGGTCGGCCAGCCCGCCGTCCCGCCTTGGGGGCGTGTGTCTCATGCCGCGCCAGCCGACCACGCGGCCGCCAACCGCCGCAGCCCCTCATCGAACGACATGGTCGGCACGTAGCCGAAATCGCGTCGTGCCGGCGCCATGTCGTACCAGTGGGTGGTGGCCAGCTGCTCGGCGAGGAAGCGGGTCATCGGCGGCTCACCGTGCAGCGGCAGTGCGTGCCAAAGGCCTTCGCACACCGCGCCGAGCGCATAGGCCACGCGGAACGGCACGGTGCCGGTGACTTCCGGCGCGCCGGCAGCCCGCAGCAGCCCATTGAGCGTCTCGCGCATGGTGCGCGGGTCGCCGTTGCTGATGAAGTACGCACGGCCGGCGCACGCACTGTATGGGGCGAGGTGCGAGAACGCGTCGAAGTGCGCCTGGGCGGCGTTGTCGATGTAGGTGGTATCGATGCGATTGTTGCCATCGCCAACGAAGCGCAGACGGCCGGCCTTGGCGCGTTCCACCAGGCGCGGCAGCAGCTGGTTGTCGCCCACGCCCCAGATCAGGCGCGGACGCAGGGCTACGGTGGCCAGCGTCGCGTCATTGGCGGCGAGCACCGCCTTCTCGGCGATCAGCTTGGTCGCCGCATACGGCGCCTTCAAGTGTTCGCCGTAGGGCACGCTGTCGCCGGTGCCACCCTCCACCGGATGCGTCGCCCGGTGGGTGACGCTGGGCGTGGAGGTGTAGACCAGCTTTGGAATGCGATGCATGCGGCAAGCCGCCAGCACGTTGTAGGTGCCGACCACGTTGGCCAGGTGGTAGCTCTCGTAGCTGCCCCATGCGCCCGCCTTCGCGGCGTTGTGGAACACGGCCTCGCAACCCTCCGCCGCGGCGACGACCGCATCGCGCTGCGCCAGGTCGCCGCGCACCTGGCGCACGCCCAGCGTTTCCAGCGCCGGGTAATGGCCGCGGTTGAAGCTGACCACCTCATGCCCGCGCTCACGCAGGCCGCGGCACAGCGCCTGGCCGAGGAAACCGCCGCCGCCGGTGACCAGGATCTTCATCGCACCCCCTTGCCAGTGGCGCACACGATACCCGCCGGCGCCCGGACTGGCCATGCACCGGCCGTAAGCGATTGACCGGCCACGACTTCATGATTCTTCATTCGGGTTTCAGCCACTTCATTCCGGTTGCTGCTGCAGTGGTGCTTTCCCTCAAGGAGCCTCACATGCGACCCCCTCCGTATCTGTCGACCGCCCTGCTTGCCGGCCTGCTTGGCCTGGCCTCTGCCGGTGCCGCCGCCGCGCGTTACACCGCGCCCGCCCCCCTGAAGGACGGCTGGCCGGTGGCCGATGCCGCCAAGGCCGGCTGGCAGCTCGCCCCGCTGGCTGCCATGGAGGCGGCCATCGCCTCCGGACAGGCGCCCGACACCACCAGCGTGCTGATCGCCCGCGACGGCAAGCTCGTCTACGAGCGTTACTTCAACCAGGGCGGGCGCGAGGTGCTCAACAACACCCGCTCGGCGACCAAGGGCATCACCGCCTTGCTGGTGGGCGCGGCCATCGACCGCCAATTGGTCGACGGCGCCCAGTCCCGCGCCTACGATTTCTTCGGCGATCGCCAATGGCAGCACCCGGACCCGCGCAAGCGCGCATTCACGCTGGAAGACCTGCTGACGATGAGCTCGCAGTGGGAGTGCAGCGACGAGAACGAGTTCTCCAGCGGCCACGAGGAGCGCATGTACCTCAGCGCCGACTGGACCCAGTTCGCGCTCGACCTGCCGATCCGCGGTTACGCGCCGTGGATGACGCGGCCGGAGGACAGCCCCCACCACCGCGCGTTCTCCTACTGCACCGCGGGCGCCTTCCTGCTAGGGGCCATCGTCGAACGTGCCAGCCACCAGCCGTTTTCGGCGTTCGCCGCACAGGCGCTGGAGCGACCGCTCGGCATCGACCGGGCGCAGTGGAGCACGTCGTCCGAGGGTGTCGGCAATGGTGGCGGCGGCACCCTCTATCGCAGCCGCGACCTGGCCAAGTTCGGCCAGTTGCTGGTCGATGGCGGCCGCTGGCACGGCCGGCAGGTGATCGCGGCCGACTGGATCCGGGCGATGACGACGATCCACGCCCAGGCGCGCGAGGACGCCGACTACGGCTACCTGCTCTGGCGCTTCCGTTTCGATGTGCGTGGCGTCGAGCGCGGAGTGTGGGCGATGGCCGGCAACGGCGGCAACTACGTGTTCGCGCTGCCCGAGGAGCGCCTGGTGGTGGTGATCACCCGCACCCGCTTCAACCAGCGCGACATGCACCAGCAATCCCAGCGCCTACTTGCCGACTACATCCTCAAGGCACTGCCCGGAGGCGTGCGGGCACGCAGTGCAGGAGCGCCGTGAAGCGGCGCCCGGCGCAGTCGGATCAGTTCGACGCGCCGGTCTCCTGCGGCAACAACTGCAGCGCGCGCGCCCGCTCGCGCTCGCGCGCGACGGCCGCATCGATGCGCGCGAGCAGCGGAGCAAACCCGGAGGCCGAGCGCAGCGACGCGAACAGCGGCGACACGCGCAGGTAGGCGCCATCGCGATAACCCGCGCCGACGGCCTCATCGAGCGCCGCCACGGCGGCATCGCGCTCGCCGGCCGCATCCAGCAGCAGCGCCGCATCGAGCCCGTCGAAGGGATCGCTACCCTTGCCCACCGCGGCGCGCAGGGTTTGGCCCTGTTCACGCAGGCGCTGCGCCGGTGGTCGCGCTTCGGCAAGCAGCCACGCCACGGTCTGCGGCAAGCCGCTGCCAGCCCGCAACGCCAGCGCCCGCGCGCTGGCCTGCCGTGCGGCGGATACGTCGCCGCGCTGCAGCGCCAGCTCGACGGCGAGCAGGTGCAGGCCGGCGTGGTCGGTGCCGCGCGACAGCGCTTCCTCGAGTGCGGCCTGCGCCTCACGGCTGCGACCATGCTCGAACAGAAAGCGCGGCCACGCCTGATTGGAGAAGACGTTGTCCGGATACAGCTGGAAGCTGCGCCGATAGCGCGCCTCGGCGGCGGCGACATAGCCCAGCAGATCGAGGTTGCTGGCGATCTGGATCGGCAGGAACCGCACCTTGGCCGGGTCGCGCACCGCGAGGTTGGCCGCCAGCGCATCGGCCAGGCGTCCCTTGCGCTCGTACAGGTACGCTGCCGACGCGCGGCTGCTGTCGGCGGCGGGATCCAGCTGCACCGCACGCTCGTAGCCGGCCAGTGCGCGATCGATCCGGCCGCGACAATCGTACGAATAGGCCAATGCGGCGTGTCCGGACGCGTTGTCCGGCTGGGCGGCGAGCACCCGCTCGGCTAGGGCCTGCGCGCGCTCGCTCCAGACCGGCTCGCCGCTGTAGAGGCAGGCGCGGGCGCTGTAGGCGCGGCTGAGCCCCGCCAGCGCGCGCACGTCGTCGGGAGCTTCCTGCAGCCGCTGCCGATACAGCACGATCGCGCGCTCGTTATTGTCGCGCTGGCCGATGCCGGCATAGTAGTCGGCCCGTTGCAGCAGCGGCGATGACCCAGCGGTCGGCGCAACAGGTCGGTTCAGGAGCGCCCAGGCGGCGACCCCGGCGACGATCAGGACCGCGGCGGCGATCATGGCGTGGGCGCGCGAAGGCCGCCACGGCGGCAC
>CBFGOS010000020.1:0-15683 GCA_965650425.1 uncultured Lysobacter sp.
TCGACAGGCCCGATCATTTGGGGCGAGCCCGGAACAAATGGCCAGCATGCATTTTATCAATTGATCCACCAGGGAACGCCTCTGCTTTTCCATAACAAAGTGCCCTCCTGAAAGGACGTCACTACGATGAATCCGATCTAACCTGCCGCTGCTTCATTCCGAATATCCTTGGCAAGCGTGCCCCCTTGGAAATTCACGCTATGGACCCAGAAGCCTTTGGCCCCGACGTAGTAGGTATGGAAACCCTCCACATCCAGGTTATACACAGCCACGCGCAGGTAAGGATCAGCGCTTTCGATCACCTCGGGTGCCAAGTACGCCGGCTTTTCCGTGTTTATCGGCGTGTAGTTGGCGTAGTCGAAGAGCGAGCCGGTTACTTCCGCCACGAAATATTCCTCGTAGGTGTCGTATCCAAGCTGACGCCAGAAAAGTGCCCTATTCTTGATATCGCCTCCACCGAAGGTCCAGCCAACGCCCTCACGGTTAGTGCGGTAAACGCGGTTAAGGCCAAAGACTTTTGCCAAGCTGCCATCGGCCTTACGAAGAACACCCCCAGCCTTCAGCGCATCTGCGCGCGTCCAGCCCATGCCTTCTACCCAGAAGGGATGATTTTCGGCTGCTGCCGCAAAGTAGATCGGGTCCGACATGCTCCAATCGAGCAACGTGATATGGACATCGACAATGGTCTCGTCCTCATGCACGAAGGTAGTGATCACACGCTTGTATTCGGGACTGCCACTACCGTCCTCGGGGCTGGAGAGCACCCAGTCGCCAACCTTGATCTCCTCGATCGGCTTGAGTCCTTCCTTCGTGTGGACACGCGTTCCCTTGATGAAGCCCTCGCCGGCCTGGGAGTGGATTCCGTTATTGGTATCTGGCTGCTTGGCGGTGGCACTCGACACTTTGCCCGGCTCAATCAAGGTCTGCTTCATCAGCCCCTCGCCTTCCCGCGCGCCCTCAGGCCCTTCGCAATTCGCACTGCGAACCCAGAAGCCATGCTTCCCGCCCACGTAATAGGTGTGGAAATCCTCGACCTCGAGGTTGAAAACCGGCAGTCGTAGGTAGGGATCGTCGCTCGCCAACACCTCGTTGGGGAGATAGCAGAATTCATCCTCCACGGAGTCATCGACAGTAACGTAATTGGCGTAATCGAATACAGAGCCCTCTCCACCAGGCCCCTGCGTATTCGAAATCCAGCCAAGGCCCTCTTGGCCCGTACGGTATACCCGGCTTATGGATCCTATATAAGCCCGACCACCGTTGCCTTGGCGTAGCCATTGATGAAGTTTGAGCGCATCAGTTCGCGTCCAGCCGATATCTTCCACCCAGAACAGATGGTTTCCGGTTGCCACCACGAAGTAGCCAGGGTCGGGGAAAACCCAGCGCGGAATAATGCTGATATTGAAAACGAGCTGAGGATCATGGGCAAAGGTTCTGACCACCCGTTTGTATTCGGGGCTGCCGCTGCCGTCCTCGGGGCTGGAGAGCACCCAGTCGCCGACCTTGATCTCTTCGATCGGCTTGAGTCCTTCCTTCGTGTGGACACGCGTTCCCTTGATGAAGCCCTCGCCGGCCTGGGAGCGGATTTCGTTATTGGCATCTGGCTGCTTGGCGGTGGCACCCGGCACTTTGCCCAACTCGATCAACGTCTGCTCCATCAGCCCCTCGCCTTCCCGCACGCCCTCTGGCCCCTCGCAATTCGCACTGCGGACCCAGAAACCATGCTTCCCGCCCACGTAGTAGGTATGGAAATCCTCGACCTCGAAGTTGAAAACCGGCACACGCAGATAGGGGTCGTCGCTTGCCAGCACCTCGTTGGGAAGATAGCGGAGTTTCTCCTTCACTGAATCATCGACAGCAGCATAATTGGCGTAATCGAAGACTACTCCGCGACCTTCTGGGTCATTTCCATTGGGAATCCAACCGATACCACCTTGGCCCGTGCGGTATATTCGGCTTACCCCACCCACGAAAGCCCTGCCGCCGTCGCCTTGGCGCAGCCATTGCTGGGGTTTGAGCGCATCGGCACGCGTCCAGCCGATGCCTTCTACCCAGAAGGGATGGTTTCCTGTCGCCACCACGAAATAGGATGGGTCGGGGAAAACCCAACCTTCCGGATGGATGATGATTCTGAAAATGGGCTGAGGATCATGCGCGAAAGTTCTGACCACGCGCTTGTATTCCGGCTGGCCGGAGCCGTCTTCGGGGCTGGAGAGCACCCAATCCCCCACCATGATTTCCTCAATACGCTTTCGGCCTTCCTTCGTATAAATCATCATCCCTTTGGAAAAACACCCGCCAGCCTGCGCCGGGTAACGGATATCCTCGTCAACCTTGGACAGCTTGGCGGCAATGGCGCCGCACGGCGCCTTGCCCGGTTCGATCGATCGCTGTGCCATCCGCCTCATCGTCCCTGCCGCCCGATGGGGAATACCAGCCCGGTGATATCGCCCAGGTTGCACTCGTCATCCTGTTGGCGCTGGCCGAACGGCGGTAGCCAGGTGGCCGGCATGTCGAAGGTGTCCAGCGCAGGCGGTGTGGCCTCCCAGTCGATCCGTGGCCGTTCGCCGTGGGGCGCTCTCAGGACGAGGTAACGGTCAGGCTGCGGCGCGGCAGGCTGGCAGGCCAGTGCCGACTGCAGGCTGACGGTCGCTCCCGACGCTCTGCAGGCACCCGGTACCACCAGCAGGCCGATGCTCGCGCAGGTGCTTTCCCGGCCGTCCGAAACGGCGTAGGTGAAGCGGTCGGTGCCCACGTAGCCGGCTTCCGGGCGGTAGGTGTGGCTGCCATCGGTATTGCGGATCAGGCTGCCATGCGCGGGGGTGCCCAGGGTCAGTTCCAGCGTATCGCCCTGCGCATCGCGCACCAGCGTGGCGAAGTCGATCCGCACGCTGCCGTCGCGCAACAGCGTGAAGCACGCATCGTGCGCCGTCGGCGCGGTGTTGAAGGGCAGCACCCTCACCTCGATGTCCGCCATGGCGACGGCCTGGGCCTGGTTGCCCCGCTCGGTCGCCGTGGCCACCACCTTGAGCACGAAGCTGCCGGTGAAGTCCTGGGGCGGCCTGATGCCAAGCCGGTCCAGACGCCAGCCGCTAACGTCGGCCGTGGTCGCGCCCTCCCTCGCGGTGAAGCTGCGTACGCCATCGATCAGCACAGCGCCCACCGGCACGGCCTCGATCACGAGCGCCAAGGACTCGGAGCCATCGGTGTCATTGAGCGAAGCGCCGATGACGGACAGGCGGATGACTGAATCCTCCTGACCGACGTTGGCCGGCAGGGTTTCGGTGAGCGCGATGTCGTCGATCATCATGCCGCGGCCATTGGCGTCGAGCTGCGTGGCTTCGGAGACGATGCGGATAGTCTGCATGCCGCCCGTGCCGGTGAACTGGACGCTGCGTTCCTGCCATGCCAACCCTTGCCAGCCGCTGGTGCTGGCATCGCCACCGATACGTACGCCATCGACATAGATGCCGATGCGCGTGTAGTCGGCGCCGTAACCCATGCGGCCGGCCAGGTCCAGGCTCAGGGTGTAGCGGGCGCCGGCCACCGTCTGCACACTGCGCTCAATGCCCAGGGTCTGGTGCATGTCGCCAGCGGCGCCGTTGAGTTCCAGCCAGTTGTGGCCGTTGCCCGGCGCGGCGGTAACGGGGCGTTGTACACCGCGCGAATCGGCCATGCGGTCGCCCTGGCTCCAGACCTCGAAGCCGTTGCGGCCACCGGTTGCCGCGTCGGGCTCGGTCACCAGGGTCCAGCCTTCGAGCACGGCTTGGCGGACCAGGGTGGAGTCGCTGCCGGAGAAGTTGGCGACACTCTCCCAGCCGGTGCGGAACAGTTCGCGCGTCATGGTGGGCGGCGTGGTCAGCACCAGCGTCGGCGCATCGGCTACCGGGTTCACCACCAGCCGCACCGTGGCCACGTTGGAATCGACCTGGCCATCGTTCGCCCGGTAGGTGAAGCAGTCCTCGCCGCTCCAACCGGCTCGCGGGGTGTAGGTGAAGCTGCCGTCCGCGTTGCGCACCAACAGGCCATGCGCGGGTTGGGTGAGGATACGCAGTGCCAGGACGTCGCCATCCGCATCGGTGGCCAGCGGTGTCAGGGTGATGCTGCGGTCTTCGTCCAACATCAGGCACTGGTCGCTGACGATCGGGGCATCGTTGACCGGCAGCACCTCGACGATGAGGTCGGCCGAGGTGCTGGCTTGTGCCTGGTTGCCCTGTTCGGTGGCCGTAGCGACCACCTTCAGGGTGAGGCTGCCGGCGAAATCCTTCGGCGGCGTGAGGCTCAGCCGGCCCAGGTTCCAGGCGGTGACGTCGGCGCGGGTAGCCCCTTCCACCGCGGTGAACCGGTGCGTGCCGTCGGACAGCACGCTGCCCACCGGCAACGCTTCCAGGGTAACGACCAGCGTTTCCGAGCCGTCCACGTCGCGCAGGGCCGCGCTGACGGCAGACAGGCGGATAGCCGAATCCTCCAGCCCGACATTGATCGGCAGCGTTTCGGCAAGGGCGATATCGTCGATCATCATGCCGCGGCCATTGGCATCGAACCGCGTGGCCTCGGAGACGATGCGGATGCTCTGCATGCCGCCCGTGCCGGTGAACTGGACGCTGCGCTCCTGCCACTCCAGGCCTTGCCAACCACTGGTGCTGGCATCCCCACCGATGCGCACGCCATCGACATAGATACCGATGCGCGTGTAGTCGGCGCCATAGCCCATGCGACCGGCCAGATCCAGGCTCAGGGTATAGCGGGCGCCGGCCACGGTCTGCACGTTGCGCTCGATACCCAGGGTCTGGTGCATCGCACCGCCGGAGTTGTTCAACTCCAGCCAGTTGTCGCCATTACCCGCCATCGCGCCGACCGTGCGCAGCCCGTGCCAGGCATCCATCATCCTGTCGCCCGTGCTCCAGATTTCGAAGCCGTTGCTGCCACCCCGGCTCGGGTCCGGCCGGGTGATCAGCGTCCAGCCTTCCAGTTCGCGGGCCTGTACCAGGGTGGACGTGTCATTGCGGTCGACCACCGACTCCCAGCCGGTACGGAACACCTCGCGGGCCTGCTGTTGCGGATCGGTCAGTACCAGGACCGGCGCATCGGCCACCGGGGTCACCACCAGCCGCACCGTTGCCACACCGGATTCGGCCTGGCCATCGCTCAGGCGGTAGGTGAAGCGGTCTTCGCCGCTCCAGTCGGCCACCGGGGTGTAGGTCAGGCTGCCGTCGGCATTGCGCACCAGCACGCCATGCGCCGGCCCGTCCAGCACCTGCAGTTCCAGCTTGTCGCCATCGACGTCGCCGTCATTGCTCATGGGCCAGAGGACGATGCTGGCGTCCTCGTTCAGGGTGGCGCAGTCGTCGAGCGCCATCGGCGCATCGTTGACCGCCGTGATCGTCAGGCGCACCACGCCCGCCACGTTGGCCTGGCCGTCGCTCACGTTGAAGGTGAAGGCGTCCTCGCCGTGGTAGTCGGCCGCCGGCGTGTACGTCCAGGTGCCGTCCTCGTTACGGGTCACCTGGCCGTGGCCCGGCTGTAGCACGGTAACCGTGAGCGGGTCGCCCTCCACGTCGCGGGCCTGCGCCAGCAGGTCGAGCACGAGCCGGCCATCCTCCAGCAGGGTCGCCGCGAGGGGGCTGACCACCGGGGCATCGTTGACCGGCACCACGACGATGCGCACCTCGGCCACGGCGGAGTCCGCCTGGCCGTCGTTGGCGCGGTAGGTGAAGCGGTCATCGCCATGGAAATCCGCCTCGGGGATGTAGAGGAAGCTGCCATCCGCGCCCAACTCCAGCCGGCCGTGTCGCGGCCCGCTGACCACCTGTATCCCGAGCGCATCGCCCTCCACGTCGCGGGCACCCTGCAGCAGGTCCAGGGTAACCGTGGCGTCTTCATCCAGGGTCACGTCGAGGTCCGTTACCTGCGGCGCGTCGTTCACCGGCGTCACGTTCAGGGTGACGCTTGCCGGCACGGAAGCCAGTTCGCCATCGGTTACCCGGTAGCTGAAGGTATCGGTGCCGTTCCAGTCAGGATCGGGGGTGTAGGTGAAGCCGCCATCGGCATTCATTACGAGCTGGCCATGCTGGGGCCCGGCCACGATCTCAACGGTGAGCGCATCGCCTTCGACATCGCTGGCGAGGGCCAGCAGGTCGATGCCGATGGCACCATCCTCCTCCAGGGTGAAGCGGGCGTCGGCCGCTACCGGCGCGTCGTTCACCGGGGAGACGGTGAGCGTCACGGTGGCCAGGTTGGACTCCAGTTGGCCATCGCTGAGCCGGTAGGTGAAGCTGTCCTCGCCCGACCAGTCGGCGGCCGGCACGTAGCGCAGGCGGCCCTCGGCCGTCAGCGCCAGGGTGCCATGGGCCGGGCCAGTGACGACCACCGGCTGCACACCCGCCTGGTCGGCGCCGAGGTCGTTGGCGACCACGTCGATGTCCAGTGGCGTATCTTCGGTGGTGGCCGCCACGTCGTCGCGGGCCTCCTGCGGCATGCCCAGGCGCAGGTCCCGCACCGTGACCTGGCTGCTGGCAGCGGCCGCGCCGCGACCGAAACCGATCAGGTCGTAGGAGAGATTCACCACGGTGTCCGCGGCGATGCCGGACAGGTCCACCAGCACCGTGCGACTGCCGTCGGCGTTGCGGATCGTGGTGACGCCCGAAGCCTTGTACTCGCTGCCGTCGGCCTGGAGGTTGAGGAAGGCGTCGGACCGGGTAAGGCCGGAGCCTTCCAACAACGACAATCCCGTAGCGTCATCGATCAACGCGACTTCGAAGGCGTCCTGCGGGCCATCGTCCCGTACCAGCGTGGAAGCGACCGTGAAGGAGAGGAAGCGGTCGTTGGCACCGACGACGAAACGTTGCCGTGCGCTCGATTGCGCCTGCGCGGTTTCGCGCAGGTGGATGACATTCCCCTCCGCGCTGGCGGCGCCGGCCACGGCCCATGCCGTGGGGGCGAACGCCGAGAGGCCGTCCAGGTCGGTCTGCTGCGCCGCCTCGTTATAGGCGAGCGCTGGCACACCAGCCGCATCGTCGGCGGCACCGATGGTCACATAGCTCATGCCGCGCTGTACGAAGGACAGCGTGTCCTGCAGGGCGGCGCTGTCGACGGCGCTGGGCAGCCTGCGCATGCCCGGCGAGAGGTATTGCCCCATCACGCCGGCCTCGCTCACCACGGACGGCAGGCCGACGACATGGCCCAACTCATGGATCAGGACCGTCAGCAGGTCCACCTTGCCGGCCGCGAGGCTGCCCTCTGGCGCCCTGAAGACCTGATCCTGGGCAGTGGCCACGTACTCGCCATTGTCGCCGACGCTGGTGTCCACGAACCAGCCCCAACCCGCGCCCGTGACGTCCAGCGCGATTTTCTTGCCCTGGGTGAAGCCCGCCAAGCCATCCGCCAGATCGGTAATGGCGATCTCCACGCCATCCAGAAGCGTTGGCGATGCGCCGGCATCGAGCCAGTATTGCCGGGCCTGCGCGAATACCTGTTCGATATCCGCCGGCTGAAGCGGGCCGACGCCGATACCGCTGCCTTCGTAGTTGACGTTCTGGTTCTGTGGCTTGAGTTGCTCGACGGCGCGCAGTTCGATGCGAGGGTTCTCACCGGTCAGCATTGCCCTGATTCGCTCCATCCGGTAGGCCAGCTTCTCGATGGGTACCGCCTTATCTACGAAAGCCCCGATCTCTTCGTCAAAGACGTTCGTTCTCCACTCGGAAAAGGTGACCTTGCCCTGCCGAATCCCTTCGAACAGCGCTTCGATCTGCTTGCCGGGAGCTCGCAACTCGGCATCCATGCCCTCACCCAAACTGGACTTGAGTGCCGGCATCTCGAAACGCCAGTTGAGACCAGGGTTCTGTTCCAATGCCAGGGTTACACGCCAGAGCAATGCCAGTGTCTCTTGGGCATCCTCATGCGCGTCTGGCTTGAGATACCTTCCAATATTCTCGGGCTTGACGACGCCCTTCTCCGACGGAAAGAAACGGCCCTCCGTCAACTTACGGTCTACGAAGATGGTGATGCCGCCAAGCTCATCATGGCCTTCGACCCGAAGAAAGTTTTTTTGCCCGTCCGTCATGTCCGCCGACTTCTTGAAGAGAACGGCGTACTCCTGGCGGTAACCCTCAGCATCGATGATTCGCCCCACCACCTTATCTTCGAACTGGAGCCAGGGCTGCAGATAACGAGTCGGCACGTTGATGTCGAACGTCTCGATCATCTCCTTGTACTGCTTCCGAAGGCCGCTGTTGTCAGCGCGAATGACGACATAGCCCTCCAGGGCCTGAACCCCTTCGGCGATCGTCTTATCCAAATGGGCGTCGCCGTCATAGCGCGGGGTTTCGAATTTCGGCAGCACACCCTCGCCGTTCGCCAGCCGAACCCCTTCGCAGTTCGCGTTGTGGACCCAGAAGCCATGCTTCCCACCCACGTAGTAGGTATGGAAATCCTCGACCTCGAAGTTAAAAACGGGTACACGCAGATAAGGGTCGTCGCTCGCCAACACCTCATTGGGAAGATAGAGGAATTTCTCCGCCACGGAATCATCGACAGCAGCGTAATTGGCGTAATCGAATACAGAACCATGTAGCTCAGGACGATTCGCACTGGTGACCCAGCCAATACCCTCTTGCCCCGTGCGGTATACGGGCTTAACAGACCCCACAAAAGCCCGACCGCCGTCGCCTTGGCGCAACCATTGCTGGGGTTTGAGCGCATCGGCCCGCGTCCAGCCGATGCCTTCTACCCAGAAGGGATGGTTTCCTGTTGCCACTACGAAATAAACGGGGTCAGGGAAAACCCAGCCTTCCGGACAAATTTGGATCTTGAAAATAGGTTGGGGATCATGCGCGAAGGTCCTGACCACGCGCTTGTATTCCGGCTGACCGGAACCGTCTTCGGGACTGGAAAGCACCCAATCCCCGACCTTGATTTCCTCAATACGCTTCCGGCCTTCCTTCGTATAAATCATCATCCCTTTGGAAAAACACCCGCCAGCCTGTGCTGGGTAGCGGATATCCTCGTCTACCTTGGACAGCTTGGCGGCAATGGCATCGAACAATGCCTTGCCCGATAGCTTCAGGTCGTTGATCGCGTCCTGGACCATTTTCTGCAGCGGTTCAAGCCGGAACCGACTGGCGAACTCAGATGCGATGCCCGGTTCGATCAGCGCATTCATGGCGCCTTGCTGCTGCGCTTCGCGCAGCTTGTAGGCTTGCAGCATCTTCAGGTCCGCCGGCAAATCGGAGCGTGCGAGTACCTTGGCGATTGCCGCCGCCTGCTCGCGGTACCACTGGGCCGCCTGTGCCAGCCCCATCGATTTCTCGGCCGGGGTGGTGAAGACCAATTCGTCGCCGATGCGAACTTCCGTCTTGCCGCCGATGCGGATGATGCCGGGGTCGGTGATCGCGGCCGACGTGGCTTTGCCTTGCGGCGTCAGCAACTGGATCGACAGCGTGTTGTCGAGCGTCGCGGCGCCTTCGACAGCCTTGTTCCGTTTCAGCCCCAGGCCGACGAACTCGCCGAGCTTGTTGAAGAAGCCGGAGGCGATCTCGGGCGCCACGGACAGCGTTCCGCCGATGCCGCCGGCGACAACGCCGGTCAGCAGCACTTTTTCCATATCGATATCCTTCTGCCCATCCTTGCCATTGGTGAGCACGTAGATGTTGTTCAGGCCTGCCTGGATCAGGGTTTCCGCCGCCATGCCAGCCGAGGCGGCGCCAACGGCCCCGCCCAGGAACTTGGTCAACCACCCCTTGGCCGCACTGGAAACCTGTACCGCAGTACCACCGGAGCTGAATTGGATCTTGCTCGCGTAGGCGGTCGCCATTACATCAGTGAAATTGCTGCGGGTGAACTCGTTGTAGCTGATCTCGCCGCTGTTGTACTTCTGCAGGCGCTCCTCGTAGCGCTCGAGGTAGCCGCCGGTGAACAGCGCATCGAAGCCCTTCTTGAGCAGCGTCACCACCATGCCGTCTTCAGGACTGCTCCAAGTGCTGGCGAGCTGGATCAGCGGCGGTTCGGCCACCACCATTTCTAGCTCCGGCACCGGCACCGTCGTGTCATTGAGTTCGATCGACGCTCCGCGTGGCACGAACGACGACAGGCCCCACAGCCAGTTGAAGTTCTGGCCCGCGACGATCTGGTCGTAACGCGAGGGCGTGACCTCGGCAATCTGCGATCCGAAGCCGTTGCTGCCGTCACCAAGCCTGGGGACGTTACGGTCGATGGGCAAGCTGCCGACCAGGCGCCCGGCCGCCTCCACCAGGGCCTTGTGCTCCGGCTTGTTGGCGTTGATGGCTGCCTGTACCAGCGCCGCGGCGTTCCATGTGAACAGCGAGTGGCTGGTGGGCGCGAAGATGTCGTAGTTCGGCGTGTGGTTCCACACCGATGCGTACAAGGTTCCGTCCGCAGCCAAGCCAATGCGCTGGATGGCGCTGCCCGGAATGGGCGAGGTGGCCCCCAGGTATTCCGCGGGCTTACCGCCCTCGGCGAAGGGGTTCTTCACCACGCCGATCTTGCCGCCGACCTGATAGGGTGGCAGCTCGCCCGGCTCGGTCAACACCGGGTCAGTGAAGTACCAGTTGTCGTCGGCCACCAGGGCATACTCCTCCCCTTGGTAGTTGACCACCACGATGTCGGCGCTGGTCAGGATGTTCTGGCGGAACTTCTTGTAGGCAGAAGTGAACTCCGTCGCGCCCGTCATCGAGATCACCTCGACGTTGTCCGCCGTGTCGCCAATGTGGCCGAACGCGTCGGTCTTGACGATGATCTTCACCAGGCCCTTGGAGAAGGAGCGCGGATCGGAGGCCAGGAACTCGCCCGGAGAGTCGCCCGCGGCGATGAAGGTCGCCGTGCCGCCTCTGCGCGTGTTGTTGGCAGTGGTGCGGGCGTCGTTCAGGTCGACATCGACCACGGCACCGTAATCGACCCTGGCGAACGAGGTGTCGCTCGTGGGAATCCGGTTGAGGTCGAAGATGCGAACCCCGCCGGACTCGGTGGTGGCACCCAGGTAGGACGAGGCGTTTA
The DNA here is from genome assembly GCA_965650425.1 of uncultured Lysobacter sp. Lineage (GTDB taxonomy): Bacteria > Pseudomonadota > Gammaproteobacteria > Xanthomonadales > Xanthomonadaceae > Aerolutibacter. The sequence continues at coordinate 11,011 of CBFGOS010000020.1, forward strand.
TCGCGATGCCGCGATAGCCCTCGGCCGATAGCCCGGGCGAATTGATGCTCTGTTGCTGCTTGAGGAAGCTGGCGCTGGTCGGGTCGATGTTGATCCGGACCAGGCCGCCCGCTCCATAGCGGTTCGAGGCCAGGGAGACGTAGAGCCAACCGTTGTTGGTCGCCATCTGGCTGATCCGCCCACGCGCGTTGCTGTTCAGCTCGAGGGTGAAGGCGACCTCACGGGTGAAGGTATCGACCACGTAGATTTTCACCGTGCTGCCGTTGGCGATGTCTCCCCCGGCGACGAACGCCAGCGCGCCGTCCGTGCTGAAGGCGACGTTGTCCGACGCCGAGCGGGCGATATCCAGCGGCTGACCGTGTTCATCCTCGGTGATCTGGTACTGCAACGCGATCGGTGCGCTGTTCGTCTGGGAGGCGGCCCCGGTTCCGCGGAACACCTGGATGCTGTTGGCATCGGTGATGAAGGTATCGCGGCTCGGGTCGCTCCAGACGCGAATCGGCAGGCTTTCGACCTTCGGACCGGCGCCCTCGATGCCTTGCGCGTTGGGCGCGCGCGTCGTGCGCTCGATATGGATCAGATGCTGCGACAGCGCGATGTGCTCCGGAACCGTGAAGCGGATCTGGTTGCCCGACGGGGTGACGCGGAACGATTGCCAGGTCAACCCGCGGTCCACCGACAGCGTCGGCTGGCTGAGCTGGTTGCCGATCGGTTGCAGCCAGAGGCGGAAGTCGAAGCCGCCACCACCTTGGGCCGGGTACAGGTTGGCGCCGGTGAGGACGAGTTCCCGCGTCTGCGGATCGTAGGTGGCCGAACTGATGCGCGGGGTCACGTCGTTCGCGCTGAAGCTCGGGGGCGTGGGGAATTCCACCGTCTGCGTCGGATCGTTCAGGGCATCCGTCGGGATGTTCGCCTGATAGGTCCCGGCCAGGCTATAGGTGATGGCCGTCAGGTACTGCTGCCCCGACGCCAGAATGCCCAACGCACCGAGCGGGCCCAGCGGCATGGTCATCATGGCGATGCGGCCGATCTCGGAGAAGAAGGCGTTGAAGTTCACGCCCGTTCCTTGCAGGCGCAAGGCACCGGTTTTGTCTTCGAAGTGATGCCCCTTGGGACCGACGGCAACGATCATCTTGCCGCCCACGGTCATGCCTTCATACGGCGGACTGGCGGTGTAAGCCTTGCCATCGCTGCCGATCACGCCGTTGTCCACGATCCACCAGGTCGGTTTGACGGAGCCATCGGCCAGCGTGATGGTGCCCTCGCGCATGAAATAGACCTCGGTACCCACCTCGTAGCGGGTGGGCAGCCCCGTGGCCGCATCGATCGGATTGTCGATGTCGAGTGCCAATTGCATGGGCACGCTGACCGTCGCGCCGCGCAGATCGATCTCGACCGCGGCCAGCGTCTGCAACAACTCCGGCATCGGCAAAGGCGTGGACAGACTATCCAGCGCGACGCTCTGGATGGAGGCGGTCGTGTCTGCCGACAGGCTTCCGGGCGCGATGCTCAGGATGTTGCCCACCTGGTCCGCCAGGGAGATGCCTTCGCTGGAGAGAACTTCCACGGCACCGGTACGCAACGGTGTCACGTTGACCCGGATGAGCCCCTGCTTGCCTTCATGGACGACCGTGATGACGGCCTGCCCCGGCGCTTTCGCGATGACCAAACCATCGGCGGTCACCTCCACGACGGAGGGATCGCTGACGTAATACTGCGTGCTGGCCGCCGTATGGAGGTCCGCCCCCAGCCCATTGCGGGCGAAGGCATGCACATCGATCTGGCGCCGGCCGACCTCGGCGGCGAGGTTGAAGAACGGTGGGAAGAGATCCAGCTCGTTGTCATAGGCGTCGATCGTATGGTTCACGCCCTCCCCATTGACGGTGATGGCGTTCACGGCTTCCAGGCCGTGCGCGCTGACCCTCACGGTTGCCGTGCCATCGGCCTTGCCGCGCAGGCTGCCGTCTGCGAGGACCTCGACCACGTTGCTGTCCGTGGACACATAATCGAGATAACCCGCCGTGAGCGTAACGCCCCGCTCATCCTCGAAGTCGCCGGTGACCTTCAGTTGTCGTGCGGTGCCCTGATGGAGAGAGGCCAGCCGCTCGATGTTGATCTGCAACAGCTTGGCGCCACTGACGTTCACCTTGAGTTCGATCGGTGCGCCCGCCGCGAAGCCATCGTCGGCCTGCAGGCGGATGATGGCTTCGCCGCTATAGCCGGCTTCGGGGGTGAAGCGCAGCGTCACGCCGTCCGCATCGAGGGTGGCGGTGCCGTGGGTACTGCCCAGTACGCGCCAGAAGACGCTGTCGCCCTCCAGGTCCTCGGCGATGCTGGCGAGGGCCGCCCGCAGGTCGAGGTCGGTGTGGGTCTTGAGCGCTGTCGGCTGCGCTTGCGCGACCGGCGCCTGGTTGGCGGCGAACCCGCTGTTGGCGTAGAGCACCTGGCGGTCGACCGTGTTTACGAGGCCGTCGCCGGTCAGGTCGCCCGCGGCATTGCCGTCCTGGCGCATCCGCTCCCACAGCACGCTGTCGTCGCCATCGACCCGGCCGTCGCGGTTGAGGTCGCCGGCCAGGCTCAGGCGCAGTTGGGCCTCGCCCGTGCCGCTGACGCGGATGAGCTTGACGCCGGCCTCGGTCACGCGCAGCAAGCGGATGACCTTGCCATCCACGGTGGCGGTCCCGATGACCTGGGCACCGCTGACTTCGATCACCGCGTCGCCGGGGAGCGCGGTTTCCAGCGCCAGGATGACCGCGCCCTGCCCGCCCGGTGTGTGGACGGTGGAGGCGATTTCGCTTTCGCGCACGGTGAAGGCCAGGGTGGCCCCTGGTCCGTCGACCAGCGTGCCACTCCACTGGTTGGTGTTGGCCGTGCCCCAGTTCACGATGGCGCCCAGGTTGGCGGTCAACGGCCCGCCCACGGGTTCGCCCGTGCTGCCGTAGGCGATGGGCGTGCCCAGCCCGGCGTCGTTCAGGTGACGGACCAGGTTAAGCCGGCCCTCCCCGTCGTAACGGTAGGCGACGGCGGTACGTCCCTCACCGCCATCCGGCAGGAGAATGCGGGCGATGCGCCCGGCCGGATCGCGCTGGATGTCGATACGTTGGCCCGGATCGCCGCCCTCGGCAGCGATGCCGGCATCCGACACGAGCCACGCCTGGCCGTCAGTGAATGCCACGCGCTCCACGCGGCCCTGGGCATCCAGGGTGTAGCGGGTGCCATCCGGCGCGGTCAGGGTATAGGAGGCGGGTACCCACGGCAGGCCGGTGGCCTGGTCGTAGAGGTTGTCGCCAAGGCGGACGAGGCTGTCGGGACGCATGGCCCCTGCCTGCCCATGGGCCTGCAGTTGCCAGCCCTGGTCGTTGCTGAAGACCGGATGCCAGACCTGCGGTGCGTCCGGTTCCGTGCCCAGACGTTCGCGGGTGGTGCCCAGCGTAAAGGCCAGGTGCGCCATGTCGGCATGCGCGTCGGCCAGGCTGACCGGCACGCTGAGCCAGAGACGGGCGCCCTCGCGCCACGGCGCGGTGGCACCGGATGGCAGCGTGGCCGGCTGGTCGCTGGTGAGACGGGTATCCAGCAGCGGCAGGCGCCAGTTGCCGAAGTCGCCGCCTCGGGTATCGGTTTGCACCGCCCCGCTCCACTCGCGTGTGAGCGCCAGGGTGTGCCCGCCCAGTGTCACGGTCGCGTCGGCGACCCTCTGGCTGGCGAAGGTCTTGTCGACGCTGTCCACGATGATGCCGGCGCCGATTTCGCTGGTCCGGCCGGCCAGGTCCCAGGCGCTGAGGCGCAGCTGGTAGACGCCGTTCTGCAACAGGCGCGGGTCCAGCGTGGCCAGGGACAGGGCCTGGTTCACCGAGGTGGCGGGGCTGGTTGCCTCGGCCAGGGTTTGCCAGGCATCGCTGCCTGCCGGTGCGAGCTGCAGGCGCCAGCCCATGAGCTGGGTCTCGGCGATGTTGGCGGTGAGTGCCGTGAGGTCGGTGAGTACGCGCGGCTGGCCGTTCGCACTGGCGCCCGCGAGCGCTCCGCTCCAGCCCAGTTGCGGCACAGCGGTGTCGGCCGAGTCCTTGACGCGAATGCTATGTGTCTGGGTACTGGCAAAGCCGTCCCGGTCGGTGGCGGTGACACGCAGCTCGATCAGGCCGGGCTGTGTGGCCGTCATCCGCAGGCGGCCCGCGGCGTCCAGCGCCACCGGTTCCCAGGTGCCGTTCTCGCCATTTCGCCGCTCGGCCACGAGGCTGGCGATACCGCTCCAGGCCTCGGCACGCACGGTGGCGACAATGTTCTGGCCCGGCACGGCGGGCGTTGCCGGCGTGGTGGTGACGGCGATGGTCGGCGCATTGGCGGATGCATCGGCCACCACGCGCAGGACGAAGGTTTCACTGCGCTGGCCGCGGCCATCGGACACCGTGGCAGTGACCGTGTGATCGCCGATCTGGCCAGGGCCTGGCGTCCAGGTCAGGCGCCGGCTCTGGGCATCGTAGGCTGCCCCTTCGGGCAAGCCGGAGAAGCCCACGACGAGGGCCTGCGTCTGCGCCGCGCCATCGAGGTCGGCGACGGCGATGCCGTTGCCGGCCCCGCCGGTGGTCACCGAAATGCTGAGGGTGTCGCCGATCGCCACGGCGTGGTTGGTCGCCACGATCGTCGGCGCGCGGTTCACGTCGAAGACCCTCAGTTGC
>CBFGOS010000021.1:0-15350 GCA_965650425.1 uncultured Lysobacter sp.
CGGTCGTTTTCGGCAAGCACGCCCCAGGCCGGCATGTCCTCGGCGATGCTTCCGACGACCGGCGGGACCAGCAGGTGCCGGGGCAGAAGGCCGATGGCGTCGACGGCGCGGCGCTCGTCAAAGGTCTGCGGCAGGCGCGACAGCGGCAAGGTGCGCGTGCGCTCTGCGCCGTCGGTGCTGCGAACGCGAACCGCGACATCGGCATGGTCGAGCGCCGCCGGGATCAGGGCCAACTGGGCCTCGCTCCATGTCGGCGTCTCGCGGTCACCGATGGCCAGAAGGGTATCGCCGCGCTGCAGGCCGGCCTGAGCCGCGAGGCCCTCGGCCTCACCCACGACCGGCGCGTAATCCGGCCGGCCGATCACGAACATCAGCCAGAACAGCGCGACACACAGCAGCAGGTTGGCCACGGGTCCCGCGGCCACGATGGCGATGCGCTTCCATACGGTCTGCCGGTTGAAGGCCTGGCCCGCTTCGGCGGGGGCAACATCGCCCTCGCGCTCGTCGAGCATCTTCACGTAGCCGCCGAGCGGAATCGCGGCGACGGCGTACTCGGTGCCATCGCCACCGCGGCGCAGCCACAAGGGTTTGCCGAAGCCTACCGAGAAGCGCAGTACCTTCACGCCCGCGCGCCGCGCCACCCAGTAGTGGCCGAACTCGTGGAACGTGACCAGGACGCCCAGGCTGACGATAAGCCACCAGACGGACCCGATGAATTCAGACATCGCAGGCCTCCGTATTGCACGGTGCGGTCAAGGCGTTGGCGCGGCTCGACGTCATGCGAGAGCGGCCAGGCGGGGAATCGACAGTTCGGCGAGAAGGCGCGCCTGCCGGTCGGCTTCGCGCAGCATCTCCAGCGAAGTAGCCGGAGTCGCGGGAAGCGCAGCCAACGTCTCTTCGACCAGCGCCGATATGGCAAGGAAACCCAGCTGCCGCTGAAGAAAGGCTGAAACCGCGACCTCGTTGGCCGCGTTGAGGATGGCGGGCGCGGTGCCTCCCGTCGTCAGCGCCTCGAAGGCCAGGCGCAGGCAGGGGAAGGCGTCCAGGTCGGGCGCCTCGAAATCCAGGCGGCCGCCCTGGGTCAGCAGGTCCAGGCCCGAAACGCCCGAGCTGATCCGCTCCGGCCAGCCGAAGCCCACTGCCAGCGCCGTGCGCATGTCCGGCAGTCCCAGCTGGGCCAGCGTGGAGCCATCGACGAATTCCACGAACGAGTGCACGAGGCTCTGCGGGTGCACCCAGACGCCGATGCGGTCGCCATCCACGCCGAACAGGTGGTGGGCCTCGATGACCTCCAGCCCCTTGTTCATCAGCGTGGCCGAATCGACCGAAATCTTGGGCCCCATCGACCACTTGGGGTGGGCCACGGCCTGCTCGGGCGTCACCGTCGCGAGCTCCGCTCGGCGGCGACCGCGGAACGGGCCACCCGACGCCGTCAGCACGATCCGGCGCAGGCCTGCATGCGCATGCGCGTCCGGCAGGCACTGGAATATCGCATTGTGCTCGCTGTCCACGGGCACGATGGTGGCGCCCGCGGCGTGCGCGGCCTGCATCAGCAGTTCGCCGGCGAGTACCAGCGACTCCTTGTTGGCCAGCAGGATGCGCTTGCCCGCGCGGGCCGCGGCGAGCGTCGAAGGCAGGCCGGCGGCACCGACAATCGCGGCGACCACCGTGTCGCAGGCGTCGGACGCGACAAGCGCGTCGAGCACGTCATCGCCGGCATGGGCCTGGGTCGCCAGACCGGCCGCTCGCAGGCCTGCCTGCAACGCCGGCAACCCCGCTGGATCCGCGATGACGGCATGGATGGGGCGGTGTGCCGCGCACAGCGCGACGAGCGCCTCGACATTGCGTCCGGCTGCCAGCACGGTGGCGCGCAACCGATCCGGGTGGCGCGCGATCACGTCCAGCGCCGACGCGCCGATCGATCCCGTGGCTCCGAGGACGGCGACGTTGCGCATGCTCAGAAGCCCAACAGCGCCTTGCCCAGCGCGAACACCGGCAGCGCGGCGATCACGCCGTCCACGCGGTCGAGGATGCCGCCGTGGCCCGGGATCAGGTGGCTCGAGTCCTTGGCGCCCACGTGGCGCTTGAGCAGGCTTTCGAATAGGTCGCCGATCACCGAGAAGAGCACGGCCACGATGGCGACCAGCGCCACGGCGGGCAGCTGTCCGGTGCTCGCGCCCGCAAACAGCGCGAAACCAATGCCTGCCAACAGCCCGCACACCAGTCCGCCGATCAGGCCTTCGATGGTCTTGTTCGGGCTGATGCGGGGCGCCAGCTTGCGCTTGCCCAGCTTGCGGCCGACAAAGTACGCGCCCGAGTCGGCCGCCCAGACGATCGCAAGCGCTGTCAACAACCAGCGGTGCCCGTTGGGCGCGCCCGCATGTATCCACACCAGCGCGCACCACGCGGGAATCATGGCCAGCGCCGCTGCCGCCAGCTTGAAGACGCGCGCGTAGCTGCCATGGTTGCTGGCGAATTCATAGCGGCCCAACCAGGCCAGCGCCAACAGCCACCAGATCACGCCAATCACCGAAGCAAGCTGGTACAAGGCCAGCGTCGTGCCCGCACTGGTGCGCGACGCCCAGACGATTGCCGCGATCATCGCCACGTGCACGGCCAGCAGCACGGTGCGCGCCAAGGTGTCTTCGATCTCGGCCAGGTCGAACCATTCCCACAGGCCGGCCAGGAAGATCACGGCCGACAGCGCGGCCACCCATGGCGTGGGCAGCAGCAGGATCGAGCCGATGGCCACGGGGGCCATGACAAGGGCGGCAAGCAGACGGGTTCGGGTCATCAGGAAGTCTCGTTTTGCCGCCCGGCGACCTGTGCGCCGGTCAGCCCGAAACGGCGCTCGCGGTTCGCATAGTCGTCCAGCGCCTGCTGCAGGACGGTGGCGTTCATGTCAGGCCACAGCGTATCGGTGAACCACAGTTCGGTATAGGCCAGCTGCCACAGCAGGAAGTTGCTGATGCGCAGGTCGCCACCGGTGCGGATGAAGAGATCGGGGGCGGGCAGGTCGGCCAGCGCGATGCGCGCACCCACGGCGGCCTCGTCAATGTCCTCCGGGCGCAGCCGCCCGGAGGCGACGTCATCGGCCAGGGATCGGGCCGCCTGTGCGATGTCCCAGCGCCCGCCATAGCTCGCGGCGATGCTCAGGTGCAGCGCGGTGTTGGACTCAGTCAACGCTTCGGCAGCGTGCATGCGCGCACGGATGGCGTCATTGAAGCGTTCGCGCTCGCCGATGAAGCGCACGCGCACCCCGCGGCGGTGCAATTCCTGCACCTCGCTTTCCAGCGCGTTGAGGAACAGCTTCATCAACGCGCCGACCTCGTCCTCAGGCCGGCCCCAGTTTTCGCTGGAGAAGGCGAACAAGGTCAACGCCTGAACGCCACGCGCCAGGCAGAAGTCGATGCAGGCGTTGACCGCCCGCGCCCCGGCCCGGTGGCCGATCATGCGCGGGCGACGGCGGCGTTCGGCCCAGCGGCCGTTGCCGTCCATGATGATGGCAAGGTGGCGCGGGACGCGGACGGCGGCTGGGGTCGGATCGGAGGTCATGCGAGACGGTTCAGACCCGTCAGACCGCCATGAGTTCCTGTTCCTTGGCCTTGATCACCTCGTCCACGTCCTTGATCGCGCTATCGGTGAGCTTCTGGATGTCGTCTTCCGCGCGGCGCACGTCGTCTTCGGTCACCAGCTTCTCCTTGAGCAGCTCCTTGACCTGGTGGTTGGCATCGCGGCGAATGTTGCGGATGGCGACCTTGGCGTCCTCGCCGCTGGAGTGCACGACCTTGGTCAGGTCCTTGCGGCGCTCCTCGGTCAGCGGGGGCAGGTTGATGCGGATGACCGTGCCGGCGGTGGTCGGGGTGAGACCCAGGTCGGAGTTGATGATTGCCTTTTCCACGGCGGCCACCATCTGCTTCTCCCACGGGGTGATGGTCAGCGAGCGGGCGTCGCTGACGGAGACGGACGCGACCTGCGTCAGCGGCATGTCGGAGCCGTAGTAGTTGACCTTCAGGTGGTCCACGATGGCAGTCGACGCACGGCCCGTGCGCAGCTTGGTCAGGTCGTGGCGGAAGGCCTCCACGCTCTTGGCCATGCGGGTCTGGGCGTCTTTCTTGATGTCATTGAGCATCGCCGGCTCCGATCCTGTAGCGGTAATCGCGGGATTATAGAGGGAGCGGGGGATCGCGGGCCATGAAGGGCGCCGGGTCGGCGATCTTGGGCGTGTCGGTGGCGGGCCCAGGCGCCGTCTTGGGCTCAGTGGTCGTGGTCGTGGGCGTGGTGCCCATACCCGGTATCGCGGTGCCCGTGTGGTGCCCGCTCATGCTGGTCGTGTTCGCACGTCCGCCCGTGTTCCACCTGCAGGGTGGGGTGGTTGATGCCGAAACGGTCGTCGAGTGCGTGGTTGAGTTCGTCGATGAAGCGATCGTGCTGCTCGTCGTAGGGACGTACCAGATGGGCGGTCATGGCGATTTCGCCGGCACCCAGCGACCAGATGTGCACGTGGTGCACTGCAATAACGCCAGGCAGCGACCGCAGGAAAGCCGTGACTTCGTCCTGGTCGATGTTGCGCGGAACGGCATCCATCGCCGCGTTGAAGCTCTCCCGCAGCAGCCCGAACGCGCTCACGGCCACCACCACGGCCACCAGCAGCGCGGTTGTCGGGTCCAGCCAGTTCCACCCCATGGCCCACATGCCGGCACCGGCCAGGACGGCGGCCAGCGAAACGGCTGCATCCGCCACCAGGTGCAGGTAGGCGCCGCGGCGGTTGAGGTCGTGTTCGTGGCCATGGCGCACGAACCACGCGGCGCCCAGGTTGACGGCAATGCCAATGGCGGCCACGACCATGACCGGAATGCCGGGCACGTCGGGCGGTGACATGAAGCGACGGATCGCCTCCCACCCGAGGGCGCCGGAAAACGCCACCAGCAGCGTGGCGTTGGCCAGGGGCGACAGGAGGGTGGCGCGGCGCCAGCCGTAGGTGTGGCGACCGCTGGGCGGGCGGCGCGCGATGACCGCAGCGCCCCAGGCCAGGGCCAGGCCCAGCACGTCGCCAAAGTTGTGCAGTGCGTCGGAAAGCAGCGCCAGCGAATTGGTCGCGAAGCCGTAACCGGCTTCGAGCACCGTATACGCCAGGTTGATCAACGTGATCGCGGCAAAGGCCCGAGTGCCGTCGTGTCCATGGTCGTGCTCATGACCGTGGTGGTGGAGGGACATGGATGGGCCCCGGATGACGTCCGGTCAGGAGGCGGAGCCGTTACGGCCCTGCACAAGGGTGCCGATCTTCTCGCCGCGCAGGATGCGCAACAGCACGCCCGGCTGGCTCATGTCGAAGATGCGCAGCGGCAGGTCGCTGTCGCGGCACAACGCAAAGGCCGCCGTGTCCATCACCTGCAGGTCGCGGGCGATCACTTCGTCGTAGGTGAGCGAGTCGTAGCGGACCGCGTCGGTGTGCTTCTTCGGGTCCTTGTCGTACACGCCGTCGACCTTGGTGGCCTTGAGCAGCAGGTCGGCCCCGATCTCGACCGCGCGCAACGCCGCGCCCGAGTCGGTGGTGAAGAAGGGCGCGCCGACACCGGCGGCGAAGATCACCAGGCGGCCTTTCTCGAGATGGCGGATGGCGCGGCGACGGATGTAGTCCTCGCACACGTCGTTGATCTTGATCGCGCTCATGACCCGGGCCTTGCCGCCCAGCTTTTCGAGCGCATCCTGCATGGCCAGGGCGTTGATGACCGTGGCCAGCATGCCCATCTGGTCGCCGGTCACCCGGTCCATGCCGCCAGCCGCCAGGCCTGCGCCACGGAAGATGTTGCCGCCGCCGATGACCAGGGCGACTTCGGCGCCGGCCTCGCGGGCCTCCATCACTTCCCGGGCCAGTCGGCTGATCACCTTCGGGTCAATGCCGTAGTCCTCGTCGCCCATCAGCGCCTCGCCGGAAAGTTTCAGGAGGACGCGGCGGTAGGCGAGTTCGGACATGGCGGGGCTCGGGGATGGGGGCGCCGGAATTGTAGCCGCTCCGGGGGGGGCGCAGCCATCGGGGCTTGCCAGGCCCGCGCCCACCGGGGCGCCTTCGCACGCAGCGCGCCCAACAAAAAAGCCGCGGTTTCCCGCGGCTCTTTCGTGGACTGCGAAGCAGGGAATCAGACCTGCATCGCCTTCGCGACTTCGGCGGCGTAGTCCTCGACCACCTTCTCGATGCCCTCGCCGACCACCAGGCGCTGGAAGCCGATGACTTCGGCGCCGGCGGCCTTGACAGCCTGCTCGACGGTCTGGTCGCCGTTGAGCACGTACGGCTGGCCGTACAGGGTGACCTCGTTGACGATCTTGTTGATCTTGCCGCTGATGATCTTCTCCAGGATGTCGGCCGGCTTGGCCTTGTCCTTGTCGCTCATCTTCGCCAGCTCGATTTCCTTTTCCTTCTCAACGAAGGAGGCCGGCACATCGGCCGCCTTGACGTACGGCGGGTTCATCGCGGCAACGTGCATCGCGATGCCGCGGGCCAGCTCGGCGTCGCCGCCCTTGAGCTCGACCAGCACGCCGATCTTGCCGCCGTGCACGTAGGCCGCGACGTTGTTGTCGCTGTTGACCACGGCCAGGCGACGGACCTGGATGTTCTCGCCGAGCTTGGAGATCGCGGCAGCGCGGGCTTCCTCGACGGTCTCGCCGGACGCAACCTTGGCGGCCTTGGTGGACTCGGCGTCGGTGGCGCCGGCGGCCAGGGCGGCCTTGGCGACAGCGTCGGTGAAGGCGATGAAGTTCTCGTCCTTCGCCACGAAGTCGGTCTCGGAGTTGATCTCGACCAGCACGGCCTTGCCGCCGTCCTGGGCCAGGGCGATGCGGCCTTCAGCGGCCACGCGGCTGGCCTTCTTGTCGGCCTTGGCCAGGCCCGACTTGCGCAGCCACTCGGCCGCAGCCTCGATGTCGCCGTTGTTCTCGGTCAGGGCCTTCTTGCACTCCATCATGCCGGCGCCAGTGCGCTCGCGGAGTTCCTTGACCAGGGAGGCGGTGATTTCTGCCATGGGGATTTACCTCGAAAGTGTGGCCGGGCCGGGCACAGCGGGCAGGCTGCGCGATGGGCCGGGTAGGGCGGGGAACAGGCTCCCCGCTGCGTCCGGACCGGCGAAAGTGGGCGATGGCACGGGGCCACCGCGGTGAACGCCGCCGGCCAGTGTGGCGCGGCGGCGTTACGACACGCTTACTCGGCCGAGTCGGCCTTGGCCTTCTTGGCCGGAGCGCGACGGGCCTTCGGGGCCTCGGCGCCTTCTTCACCCTCGGCGGCAGCGGCGAACTCTTCCTCGCGCACGCCGGCCTGCGGGGCAGCGGCCTTGCCTTCCAGCACGGCGTCGGCCGCGGCGCGGGCGTACAGCTGCACGGCGCGGATGGCGTCGTCGTTGCCCGGGATCGCGTAGTCAACCAGTTCCGGGTTGTAGTTGGTGTCGACGACGGCGATGACCGGGATGCCAAGCTTCTTGGCTTCCTTGATCGCGATGTCTTCGTGGCCGATGTCGATCACGAAGATCGCGTCGGGCAGGCGGTTCATGTCCTTGATGCCGCCCAGCGAGGCTTCCAGCTTGTCGCGCTCGCGGCGCAGGGTCAGCACTTCGTGCTTGACCAGCTTCTGGAAGGTGCCGTCGGTCTCAGCCGCTTCCAGCTCCTTCAGGCGGGCAACCGACTGCTTCACGGTGCGGAAGTTGGTCAGGGTGCCGCCCAGCCAGCGCTGGTTCATGAACGGCATGCCGCAGCGCTCGGCCTCTTCCTTGATGGCATCACGCGCCGAGCGCTTGGTGCCGAGGAACAGGATCATGCCGCGCTTCTGGGCAACGCCCGAGATGAAGTTCATCGCGTCGTTGAACAGCGGAACGGTCTTCTCGAGGTTGATGATGTGGATCTTGCCGCGGGCGCCGAAGATGTACGGACCCATCTTCGGGTTCCAGTAGCGGGTCTGGTGGCCGAAGTGGACGCCGGCTTCCAGCATCTGGCGCATGGTGATCTGGGGCATTGCTTGAAACTCCAGGCAGTGGAACCGGGCCGCGGGAAAGTGGGCGGCCTGCCACGCGCGAGCGGGGCGAGGGTTCCGGGGTTGGGCCTCCCTGTCGCTTCCGTCTCCGAACCCCTTGATCCGCAAGGACTTGAGGGCACCCCGGGACGGGTTGTGGCGGCAGGTGTGTATTCGCCTGCGAGGGGTTTTGGACCCATCACTTACACCCGGCGTGGGCGGCATACGGCTGGCAGGGCCAGTCGCATAGCCGCGGAAGTGTAGCCCGGACGGCGGTCCTGGGCAACTTGCGACAGAAACCATCAGGCAGCCGCGGTGCGGATCAGGGATAATGCGCGAATGGCAATCACCCTCAAGACCCCCGAAGAGATCGAGAAGATGCGCGTCGCCGGCCGCCTGGCCGCCGAGGTGCTCCAGGTCGTCGCCCCGCACGTGAAGCCGGGCGTGACCACCGAGGAACTGGACCGCATCTGTCACGACCACATCGTGAAGGTGCAACAGGCCGTCCCGGCCAATGTTGGCTACAAGGGGTTCCCCAAGACCGTCTGTACCTCGGTCAACAACGTCATCTGCCACGGTATTCCCAGCCCGGGCAAGGTCCTCAAGGAAGGCGACATCGTCAATATCGATGTCACCGTGATCAAGGACGGCTGGCACGGCGACACCAGCCGCATGTACTACGTGGGCACGCCGTCGGTCATGGCCAAGCGTCTGGTCGACGTGACGCGCGAGGCGATGTTTCGCGGCATCCGCATGGTCAAGCCAGGTGTGACGCTGGGCGACATCGGGGCGGCCATCCAGGAATACGCCGAATCCGAGCGTTTCAGCGTGGTGCGTGAGTACTGCGGCCACGGCATCGGGCGCGTGTACCACGAGGATCCGCAGGTCCTGCATTACGGCCGCGCTGGCGAGGGCGTAGTGCTGAAGCCGGGCATGACCTTCACCATCGAGCCGATGATCAACGAAGGCACGCGCCACACCCGCCTGCTGCCCGATGGTTGGACGGTGGTGACCAAGGACCGCAAGCTTTCGGCCCAGTGGGAACACACGGTGGCGGTCACCGAAGATGGCGTGGAGATCCTGACCCGCCTGCCGGGCGACGACAACGACCTATGAGCGGCGCGGGCGTCGACGAGACCCCAGAACCGGAGCCGGCGGCCGGCGTAGGCGATTCTACCTCCCACCCGGCGGACGACGCTGCATGGGCGGCGGCCGCGCGGGCAGCGGTGGCGCAGCTGGATGGCACGCTGGCGGTTTCGTTCAAGGCTGACTGCGACATCGATCGCCTGCTGAAGGCGCGCACCGCAGGCGTCGATGGGCAGGTAATCGCCGCCTGGCATCGCTGCGTGGGCGCCGGCGAAGGGCTGGGGCTGTTCGCGGTGGGGGGGTACGGGCGCGGCGAACTGTTCCCGCAATCGGACATCGACCTGTTGGTGTTGGCCGAGCCGCAGGCGCAGTTGGCGCATGCCGACGCACTGGCGCGGTTCGTCGCGTTGCTGTGGGATGCGGGGCTGCAGGCGGGGCACGCCGTGCGCTCGCCGGCCCAATGCACGGAAGCCGCCGCCGACCTGACGGTGATGACGGCGCTGCTCGAGTCCCGGCCACTGGTCGCGAACGAGGCCGCCGTGCGTGCTTTGCAGGAGGCCGTCAACCCGGGGGTGGTGTGGCCCGCGCGTGAGTTCTTCGCTGCAAAGCGCGAGGAACTGCGCCTTCGTCATGCCCGGTACGGCGACACCGCCGACAACCTGGAGCCCAACCTCAAGGAGGGACCGGGCGGCCTGCGCGATGTGCAAACCTTGCGCTGGATGGCATTGCGCATCCTCGGCACGGGCGACATGGAGTCGCTGGTTGCCATCGGCCTGCTGGGCGCGGATGAGGTCGCCACGATACGCCGGGAGCGGCAGGCGCTGTCGCGGTTGCGCTGGGGGCTGCACCTGGTAGCAGGCAAGCGCGAAGAACGCCTGCGCTTTGATTACCAGAAGCTGCTCGCCGCGCGCCTGGGGCATGAGGACAGCGCTGGCAACCTTGGCGTCGAGCAGATGATGCAGGGCTTCTACCGCAGTGCCGCGCTGGTGCTGCGCATCGGCGATCGCCTGCTGCAGCGGTTTGAGGAGCAACTCGATGGCGAGGCCGTGCCAGAGCCCCTCGACGAGCTGTTCGAACTTCGTCGCGGCTATCTGGCGGCACGCGACCCGGTTTGGCCGCGCACGCCCGATGCGATGTTCGCGCTGTTTGCGGTGTGGGCACAGCGCGCTGACGTGCGAGGGTTGCATTCGCGCACGGCACGGGCGCTGGCGGAAACATTGCCGATGATGCCGCCGTACGACGAGGCGACTCCCGCACTGCGCCACCGGTTCCTGCAATTGATCCGCGGACCGAAGCCGGTGGACACGCTTTCGCGCATGGCCCGGCTCGGTGTTCTGGGGCGCTGGATACCAGCCTTCTCGAACGTGTCGGGGCGCATGCAGTTCGATCTGTTCCATGTCTATACGGTGGACCAGCACACACTGGCGGTGCTGAAGAATCTGGCGTCGTTTGCGTCCGGGTTGCCCGACGATCGTTTCATGCTGGCGCACGAAGTGTGGCCACGCCTGCACAAACCCGAGCTGCTGCTATTGGCCGGCTTGTTCCACGACATCGCCAAGGGGCGCGGCGGCGATCACTCCGAACTGGGGGCGGTGGATGCGCGCGCGTTCTGCGAGGTGATGGGGCTGTCGGAAGGCTCGGCCGCACTCGTGGAGTGGCTGGTGCGCCACCATTTGCTGATGTCGGTCACTGCGCAGAAGCAGGACATTGCCGATCCGGACGTGATCCATCGATTCGCCAGCAAGGTGGCCGACCGTGAGCGACTGGACCACCTCTACCTGCTGACCTGCGCCGACATCGCCGGGACGTCGCCAAAGCTGTGGAACGCATGGAAGGATCGGTTGCTCGCCGATCTTTACACCACCACGCGCCTGGCCCTGCGCCGTGGGCTTGAAAATCCCGAGGCGGCCGCCGAGCGCAGCATGGAAACACGCGCCGGTGCGCGGGCGATGCTCGAGGCATTTGGTGTAAGCGATGACGAAGTCGGTGCGTTGTTCGCGCGCATGCCGGAGGTGGGCTTCCAGCGCGGCCGGCCCGACCAGATCGCCTGGCAGGCTGCCTCCCTGCGCGGAGTGGCGCACGGCGAGACGCGCGTGCGCGCACGCCCGGTGTCCGCCCATGCGGGGGCACTGGAGGTGTTCGTGCACTCGCCCGACCGCGACGGATTGTTTGCGGCCATCGTGGCGACGCTGGATCGTGGCGGGCTGGCCATCCAGCAGGCACGCGTCCTGGATGGTCCACACGGGACGATCTTCGACACGTTCGAGGTCGTGCCGGCCGACCCGCGCACGACACCATCGGCCGAGGACATCGAGCGCCGGCTGGCAGCCGCGTTGGCGGGGCCGCTGGAGGCGATCCGTCCTGCGCGCCGCGCACAACCGCGCCACCTGCGCCACTTCCGGATCGTGCCGCAGGTGGGCTTCAACACCATCGATGCGAGTGGCAGGCCGCGCACCATGCTCAGCCTGGTGTGCAACGACCGCCCGGGCCTGCTGGCCGACGTGGCCTGTGCGCTGCGCGACCAGGGCCTGCGCGTGCACGACGCCCGCATCGCCACCTTCGGCGAACGCGCCGAAGACGTATTCCAGATCACCGACGGGCGCGACCAGCCGCTCGACGACCACCAGCAGCAGGCGCTTCGTGAAGCGCTGCTGGCCTGCCTAGATGGAGAAAACCGATGAGCCCCGCCAAGAAGACCGTCCGCAAGTCCACCCGCAAGAAGGTTGCGCCCAAGGGGCCTGGGGTGGAGGAGTTGAAGTTCATGGTCGACAGTGCCTGGGAACGGCGCACCATGCTGACCCTGGATGAGATCGACGGCTCCCTGCGTCCGGCCGTGGAAAGCGTGGTCTCCGGGCTTGAGGATGGCCAGTTCCGCGTGGCCGAGCCCGATGGCAACGGAGGCTGGAAGGTCAACGAGTGGCTGAAGAAGGCGGTGCTGCTGTACTTCCGCGTCAACGAGATGCAGGTGGTGGACGCCCAGCCCGCGCCGTTCTGGGACAAGGTGCCTGCGCGGTTCGCCGGCTATGGCGAGAACGATTTCCGCAAGCTGGGTGCGCGCGTGGTGCCGGGCGCGATCGCCCGTCGTGGCGCGTACATTGGCAAGGACGTGGTGCTGATGCCCAGCTTCGTCAACATCGGTGCGCACGTGGGCGAGGGCACCATGGTCGATACCTGGGCCACGGTGGGTTCGTGCGCGCAGGTGGGTAAGCACTGCCATCTCTCGGGCGGTGCGGGCATCGGCGGCGTGCTGGAACCGCTGCAGGCCACGCCGACTATTATTGAAGACCACTGTTTCATCGGCGCGCGTTCGGAAGTGGTCGAAGGCGTGGTGGTGGGCCACCACAGCGTCATCGGGATGGGCGTGTTCCTGGGCCAGAGCACCCGCATCTACAACCGCATGACCGGCGAGGTCAGCTACGGCTATGTGCCGCCGTACAGCGTGGTGGTGTCGGGCCAGCTCCCGGCGAAGGACGGTTCGCACTCGCTGTATTGCGCGGTCATCGTGAAGCAGGTCGATGCCAAGACGATTGGAAAGACCAGCATCAACGAGCTGCTGCGCGGCCTGGCGGACTGAGCGGCATGACCACCCTGTACGGCTTGAAGAACTGCGATACCTGCCGCAAGGCCACCAAGTGGCTGGACCGGTTCGGCGTCGCCCACGGCTTTATCGACTACCGCGATGAGCGGCAGGCGCCGGAAGCGCTGCTCGCGTGGAAGGAGCAACTGGGCGGTTGGGAGGCGATGATCAACAAGTCCTCCACGACGTGGCGCACGCTGCCGGAAGGGCGCAAATCCCCGGGTTCCGATGCCGAGTGGAAGTTGTTGCTGAAGGAGTACCCGCAACTGATCCGGCGCCCGGTGGTGGTCACCGACGATGGCCTGGTCACGCAAGGCTTCAGCGACAACGGTTTCAAGAAGCGCTTTGGCGTAGGCGCGTGAGCCGCGAGGGAATGGAGGACGGCGCGATGCACGAAGAGGCCCTCGACGGCGGCATGGGCGCCGATACGTTGGCACTAACCCTGGAGTTGATCGCGCGGTCCTCGGTCACTCCCGAGGATGCGGGCTGCCAGACACTGCTGGCGCAGCGTCTGGAGCAGGCGGGATTCCGTTGCGAACACCTGCGGTTTGGCGATGTGGACAACGTCTGGGCGGTCCACGGCACCGAGGGACCCACCTTGGTGCTGCTCGGACACACCGACGTGGTGCCGCCAGGTCCGCGCGAGGCATGGGCCAGCGATCCTTTCGTGCCCGAGGTCCGCGACGGCGTGCTGTACGGCCGCGGCGCGGCCGACATGAAAGGCAGCGTCGCGGCGTTCGTCGTGGCGGCCGAGCGCTTTGCGCGTGAGCACCCGACGCATTCCGGCCGCATCGCCATCCTGTTGACCTCTGACGAGGAAGGCGATGCCATCGACGGCGTGCGCAAGGTGGCCGAGGCCTTCCGCGCCCGTGGCGAGCGCATCGACTGGTGCGTCACGGGCGAGCCTTCGTCCAAGGCCGTGCTGGGCGACCTGCTGCGGGTGGGGCGGCGCGGCAGCCTGTCGGCCACATTGACCGTGCGTGGTGTGCAGGGACACGTGGCATACCCTGAAAAAGCGCGTAATCCCATTCATCTGGCCTTGCCTGCGTTGGCGGAGCTGACCGCGCGACGCTGGGACGAGGGGTACGAGACGTTCCCGCCGACCAGTCTGCAGGTGAGCAACATCCACGCCGGGGCCGGCGCGAACAACGTCATTCCCGGCGAGCTGCAGGTGCTGTTCAACCTGCGGTACAACCCGACCTGGACCGCAGCGCAGTTGGAATCAGAATGCGAGGCGGTATTGCAGGCGCACGGGCTGGAGTACTCGGTGCACTGGCACCGTAGCGGTGAGCCCTTCTACACGCCAGAAGGTGCGTTGCGCGCCAACGCCCGCGCGGTGCTGACGGCGTTTGCCGGCGTCGCGCCAGAAGAGAGCACCGGGGGCGGGACCTCGGATGCACGCTTCATCGCGCCGCTGGGCGCGCAGTGCATCGAGGTTGGGCCGGTCAACGCCAGCATCCACAAGGTGGACGAGCACGTTAGCGTGGCCGACCTGCTCGCACTGCCGGCGCTCTATTACACGCTGATCGAGCGAATGCTGCTCGACTGAGCCGGCGCGAAGTGCCCGCGGTCAGCGGGCGGCGCGTTTGGGCGTCTCCCTCGGTGCAAGCCGCAGAGTGGATTCAGTCGCCCCCGGCAGGAAGGGGGACGCGCGCCCTTTGACCCAGTCCTCGTGTCCCGCGCCCCAGAACGGCGACAACGGATGGCCACTCTGGCCGCCCGGCATGTGGGTGATGCCATCCGCCTCGCGGCCGGGCGCCACGACCATGCGCTGCGACGCGCCCTTGTCGGGTGTCTGCACACGCGGGACAGCAGTATCACCAGGCAACGGGTCAAACGGCATGCACAGCCAGGGCTTGGCGAAGGCCGGAAGCGCACCCGCCAGCGGGTGGCAGATGTTGGCCGTGTTCTGCTCCCCCCAGGAGCGCCGCTCAATCGGGCCTACGCGCAAGAGGGTGTCGCGCGTTTCCGCGGCCGCGTCCTCCAGCAGTGCGTCCCAGGAGTCGTAGCCCGCCGGCAGCAGGTGGGGCGGCCGCTCCGTCACCATTGGCCAAGCCACGCCTTCCAGTTGGGGCAGCGCGGGCAGCGGCACGTCCTTGCCCAACGCCGCGCGGGCTGGCGCCAGCAGGCCATCTTCAATGCGGCGGTTGACGGCAATCCGCCAGGTACGCACCAGCCGGTAGCTGACCGCATCCGGTGTCGCGCGTCCTTCCCAGCGCGACGCGGCCGAGGCAAGCGCGGTCAGCGCCGGCCCACGCGTGCGTTTGGCGCTGTCCTGGAGTAGCTGCCACCATGGGGTCAACAGCATGGCGCGGTCATCCAGTTGGATGGCCAGCAGCGCCTGCTCGTCGAAGCGCTCGCTGGCGAACAACGCGTCGCGAATCTGGTGCGCGCGCGTGCCGAGGACATAGCCTCCATCCCCGATGCGGTCGAGGGCCCTTCCGTCGACGACGCGGCTGTTGGCTGTCCACAGGCGGCCGGCCGGTGGGTCGACGACGGCGGGAGCCTGGGCAGTGGAGACGGGCCACGGACGGCAGGCGGTGCTCGATTCCACGAAGTGGCGGGTTGAACAGCCTTCCCCGCGCAACGGGATCGGGCCGAGCATGCGCCACGCAATGCGCCCATTGCGGTCGCCGATCACCAAGTTCTGGCCTGGTACCGCCGCGGCATCGGCGAACGCCAACGCCTGGT